>JBBQPD010000559.1:0-4822 GCA_038331535.1 Gemmatales bacterium
ACCCTCCACCCGTTATTTGATCTCGTACACCGTCACGTCCAGCGTCAGCTCGGCGGTCTTCTGGCTGTGGTTGTCCGTGACCTTCATTTCGATCTTGTACCGGCCCGGCTTGTTCAGCTCGAGCGGTGTCGTGAACGGCACGACCTTCTTGAACTCCTCGCCGACCTCGACGACGACGCCGCGTTTCGGCTTGGTCATCGTCGGCTTGCCGGTCGCGTCGTCGATGATGCGCGTCTCGATCACGAGGTTCGGCTGCCGCTTCTTCAGGTCGTTCTCGGTCTTCGGGCCAAGCTCGAAGCCGACGACTCCGGTGCCGATGATGACCGTCTGTCCAACCGGGATGGAATAGGGCGACGGGATCAGCGCCTGGTTGACCGGGACGTGGACGCCGCTCTGGATGAAGCCGAGACGGGTCGAGAGAACCTCGAAGGGGTATTCGAGTTTGTTCGACTGCTTGGCCAGCAGGTCGGTGCCGGTCACGGTGAAGACGTAGTCGCCGGCGGGCATGTCGAGCGGCAGCTCGTAGATGCTGAGGGCCGGCCGGCCGGAGCCGCCCAGCGTCAGCTCGGCCTTGAACTCCTGCGGCTCCAGTTTGTAGATCGACTTGCCGGCCTTGGTCGTGACTTCCAGCGCGAGGCTGTACTGCACGATGCCGTCGTCGGGCACCTTGAGACCCTGGATGTCGTAGTTCAGGATGAGCAGGTCGCCGCCGAGGTACTTGACGTCTTTGCGCGTCTGGCCGAGCACGCCATACGACGGGCGGACGTTTTTCAGGGCGAAGGCGCCGGACTGGGCCGGGGTGGTCTGCAGGGCGGCGGCCAAGGCTAGGGTTGCCCACATGGCTGGGTGGTCCTCACTTCCTCACGAGGAAAGGCCGTGCCGACAATTCGCACGGATCGTCCTGTTATTGTGCGAGGTCGAGCGCGCGTCCGCCAGTGCAGTTTGACGGCGCGTGCGCGGTAGTGCGCGAAACGGCAAGCCGAGCAGCGCGAATTCGTTGACGGCAGGCGGTAGGACTGATAGCCTCTTCGTTTGCCGCTTGCGGCTTAGCGGTCCAGCGCCGCTAAGCCGCAAGCGGCAATCCAGCCAGCGAGTAGACCATGAGCACGATCACAGCCGACGACGACTGGCTGAAGGAAGACAACCCCGACCTCTATTTGATTTTGCACGCCCTCTCCGGCGACGCCGGCGCCCTGGCCCGGCTGGAGCGCGAAGGGCGCGGCGTGGCGCTGTTCGCGCTGGCCCTGGCGGGCAACAAGAAGGCGCTGGCCGCGCTCCAGAAGGGCGGCGACCTGGAGCTGGATTACGTTCACGGCCTGGCGGTCAACTGCCAACAATGCGGCTGGCTGGAGGAACGGCACCCGGAGCTTCACGCCGTGTTTGAGGCCGTCAAAGGAGACGAGGGGCCGCTGCGCCGTTTGAAAGGCAAGAAGCCGGGCCTGACCAAGCTCGCTCGGCTGGTGCGCGCCTCGGCCACGGACGAGTCGGAGCGGCCCAGCGAACCGGACGACGGCGGCGCGGCGGACGTCGGCTGCCTCGTCGGCGAGATGCACCTGAGCCGCGGCGAGTTCGCACGCGCCGTCGAGGCGTTTACGCGCGCCATCGCGGCGGCGCCGACCTCCGACGCCTTCGAGGGCCGTGCGAAGGCGTATCGCGGGCTAGCAGCGGAGGACGAACAGCGGGCGCGGACGACAAAACATTAACGGGCGACCCACAAGATGCTGCTTTGGCTGACAGCTAGAAGCTGTTAGCTATCAGCTATCAGCTATCAGCCAATCCTTCCGTTCTTGCGTTGACGAGTGACACGCTCCGCCGAGCCTACTGCGCGCCGTTTTTCTTCCGACGACGCGGTTGAGGCGCCGGCGCTGGTTCTTTGTCGCTGCCAATCACGGGAGGTGGTCCCGCCAGGCCGTCCGGGGTGTGCAGCACATGATGAAAGTCGCCCGGCAGAATGCTGCAGGTATCGGGACAATCTTCCTCCGGTGAAGGCGGCTCGTCCAGCACGGCGAGGAAAGCGTCCACCACGGCGGGGTCGAATTGGCTGCCCTTGCAACGGATCAGCTCGGCGCGGGCTTCGGCTTCGGTGGACGATTCCTTGTAGCAGCGCTTCGCGACCATCGCGGAGTAGGAGTCCACCACGCAGACGATACGCGATGCGAGCGAGATTTGCTCGCCGGCAAGGCCGTCCGGGTAACCCGTGCCGTCCCAGCGCTCGTGGTGGTGCAGGGCCACCTCCGCCACGCGGGACAGTACCGGCACACGAGACAACAGGTCGCGCCCGACCCGAACGTGGGAGCGCATCAGATCCCATTCCTCAGGCATCAATTTCCCCGGCTTGTTCAGCACGCCGTCGCTGACGCCGATCTTGCCCACGTCGTGCAACAGGCCGCCGTAGCAGGCCACGCTGCGCTCTCCGTCCGGCAGGCGCAGCCGCTCCGCCGTCAGGCGCGAGAGACGGGCTACCTGTTCGGAGTGGCCGTGCGTGTACGGATCCTTCGCCTCGACCGCGTCCGCCAACACGCCGACGACGTTGAAGTACGCCGTCAGCAGCGTGTCCTGCAAGCGCCTGTTCTCGATCGCCACGGCCGCCTGGTCGCCGACGCTGAGAACCGTGTCCACGTCTTCCTTGTCGAAGGCGCCGTCCAACTTGTCGGCCAGGATGAGGACGCCATTGAAGTTCCCATGCAGGACAACCGGGGCCACGAGAAAGTTGCGGAAACTCTCCCCAGGCGCTGACGGAGTCGGCAAATCGGGCTGTTCTTCAGGGTCGTTGCAGACGACCGTTTCATTGTTGCGCAACGTACGCCAGCACAGGGCGCGAATGAACTCCGAGGGCTGCGCCTGCGGGTAACCGTCCACGTCCACGGCGGCTCGAACGCGGAGCTTGTCGCCTCCCCACGCGGTCAGGTACAGCCCGCGGGTAGCGCCGGTGATCGCCAGACACGCCTTGAGGATCAGGCCGTACACATTGCCGTCGAACAGGGCGCGGTGTACGGTTTTGAGTCCTTCGGCGAGTCGCTTGGCCCGCTCCTTGTGTCGTTCAGCGCGACGGCGTTCGTGCGCCAACTGGTCCCGGACCTGCTGAATCTCTTCCTCGACCTGGTTCCGCGCCTGGCGGGCAAGGGCAGCCTCGGAGCGTGCCTCCGCCAGGCCGGCCAGCTGCCGCTGCCAGGCGGCGCGGGCCTCCTCGTAACGCTTCCGAGCATCCTCCATGGCAGCCAAGACTGGATCGACCTCCCCGTCTTGGTTCAGGAATGGCGGCGCTTCAAGGACTCCTACGGCGCCGTCGCCCCCGCGAGCTCTGGGCGTATGGTCGATGTTCATTCGGCGAGACTCCTTTACCTGTACATTCACCCTCTTCCTATCAATCCTAGTTTATCACATAGTTTGGCCGTTGGGGCGCGGCCTGCGCCTGTTCCACCACGCCCTGATAAACCTGAACCCGGTTCCGCCCCGAAGCCTTCGCCTCGTAGACGGCGCGGTCAGCCGCCGCCACCAGTGCGTCCGCTGACATAGTTCGTGTGGGCACCACCGTCGCTACCCCCAGGCTGACGGTGAGGCGGCCGCCGAGCGGCGAGGCGTTATGTTCCAGGCCCATATCCTCGACACTCTTGCGCAGCGCCTCCGCCAGGACGGCCGCTCCCGCAGCGCCGGTGTTCGCCAGGATGGCGGCGAATTCCTCTCCGCCGTACCTGGCCACGCAGTCGCCGGGACGCCGAGCGACGTGATGAAGACACTGGGCGACGCGGCGCAGGCATTCATCCCCCCTGGGATGTCCGTAATGATCGTTGTAATTCTTGAAGAAGTCGATGTCGATCATCACCAGCGATAACGGCAAAACGGACCGTGTCGCCCGCGCCCATTCCTGGGCCAGCACCAAATTGAAGAAGCGCCGGTTCGCGATACCGGTCAATTCATCCACGATGGACAGGCGCTGCAGCTCCTCGTTGAGCTTGCGCAACTGTTCCGTCACCCGGACTAGCTCGCGCTCGCGCGCCCGCCGTTGTTCCAGCTCGTGCTTGAGGTTGAGCGCGGAGCGTAAGCGCGCCAGCAACTCCGTGACGTTGACCGGCTTGGCAATGTAATCGCAGGCACCCGCCGCGAAGGCCGATTCCAGCGCATGGTCTTCCATGCACGCGGTCAGCATCAGAACCGGCACGTCGCGCAGGCGCTGGTCCGCCTTGATGCGGCGACAGGTCTCGATACCATCGATGCCGTCCATATTCACATCGAGAAGAACGACTTCGATCCGCGGTTCCGACTCCGGATTGTCCGCGGACAAGACCTCAAGTGCTTCATTACCAGAACCGGCGGTTATTACATCGGCGTATCCCTTCGCATGAAGGAAAATTTGCAGTGCTCGGCGAGCGTCGGCGTTGTCGTCCACGATCAAGACGCACATGGCTGACTCCTTCTCAAGGACGTCAATCGGAAGCACCGCCGGAGCAATGGGCCATTGCTTCGACTTCATCGGGGAAATGTCCGCGCTGGCCGCCGTTGCCGCACAAGTTTGTCAGCCAAACCGACTAACTGAAAGGGAGACCACCGACGTCTTCTTCAAAAAGGTTGCAAACGACGTGCCGTCTGGAGCAAGGCCAGAAAGCGTGATGGGGGTTCAGGTGTCGCGCGAAACGTGAACAAAGACCTTATGGTCCCCCTCCTCCTCGGAGTCCATCTCTCTATATTACCCTGGCAAGGAAGATCCTCACGAGCCGCGACCCTACGGGAGCGCGGGGAGCGCAGCCCGACCGGCGCGGCGCCGGTAAACTGGTTTTATAACCCAGCCAGGTCGGGGCCGCCCGCGCCCCCAGCCCGGTACACA
>JBBQPD010000560.1:0-4822 GCA_038331535.1 Gemmatales bacterium
GATGACGGCAAGATCGCTTACCTCGTCGATCCCGGCATCAACGGCGAACGCAAGCAGAATGACGAAGGAACGCCTGTGCCGCGTTTCAACGCTCCCAAGGCGCGGCTCATGGCCCTAATCACTGACGGCATCCTGCGCCAGAAACTGCCCTGGGCGCTGGTCCTGATCGGCGTCTCCATTGCCATCGTGCTGGAACTGAGCGGCATCCCGTCGCTGGCCTTTGCCGTCGGCGTTTACCTGCCGCTGTCGGCCTCGACGCCGATTCTGGCTGGCGGCCTGGTGCGTTGGGTCGTGGACCGCATGCGTCGTCCCCCCGCGACGATAGAAGGCGCCGCCGCGCCGCCGACCGACGACGAAACCAGCCCTGGATCGCTGCTCTCGACCGGCTACATTGCCGGCGGTGCCATCGCCGGCGTCATCATCGCCTTCCTTTCGTTCAGCGACGAAATCCCGGCCGCGATGGCTAAGTGGCAATACCAGACCGAATCGGTGGAGATCGACCAAACGCTGGAGGACGCCGCGAAGAATGCAGCGCAACGCGAACTGGGCGGCAAGACTTCGAAGGCGGATGTCGAGGTGCGAGCAAAAGAGATCGCCGAGCTGAACGAAGAACTCCAGGTTCGGTACATACCCGTCGGGGCCGGGACCGCCGTGAAGCTGCCCGGCAAGGACAACGTCTACAAAGTGCCGGCCGATACGACCCTCGGCGCCATCGCGGAGGAGAAGTTGGGCGACGCCGGCAAGGCCCAGCTGCTGGACAGCCTGAACCACTTCAGCGAGGGAGACCACCCACCAGTCAAACTCGCAAAGGGTGCAGTGCTCAAACTGCCGCAGGCGATGTGGCCGGCCCTGGTGGCCTTCGGCGTGCTGGTCGTCATCCTGATTCTAGTTGGCATCGGCAAGTTGTTCCGCCCGCCAACAAACGGGACGGAAACGAACCGCCCAATGCAATAACAAGCGGATCGCTGCCGTTTAGCCGCCTAGCGAGCCTCCCGCGTGAGCGGGGGGAGGATGCCGCCGAGACGCACTCCCCCCGCTCACGCGGGAGGCTCGCTAGGCGGCTAAACGAATAGAAAACGACCATTCCCCCCAAGGAGGTTTCGCGTCATGACATTCCTCTGTCGCATGGCCCTGCTCGTGGCTCTGCTCGTCCTCGTCAACGCTGTCGCGCCGGTCGTGTTCGGCGACGAGGGCATGTGGCTGTTCAACAACCCGCCGGACAAGTACCTCAAGGACAAGTACGGCTTCGAGCCCGACGCCAAGTGGCTCAACCACGTTCAGAAGGCGTCCGTCCGCTTCAACAGCGGCGGCTCCGGTTCGTTCGTCTCAAGTGACGGTTTGGTCATGACCAATCATCACGTCGGCCTCGACGCCCTGCAAAAGATGAGCGACCTCAAGAAGAAAGACTTCGTCCGCGACGGCTTCCACGCGCGCAGCAACGCCGACGAGTTCAAGTGCGACGGCATGGAGTTGAATGTCCTTCAGAAAATTAGCGACGTGACCGCGGACGTGAATGCCGGCGTCAAGCCGACCATGGCGCCGGCCGAGGCGTTCGCCGCCCGCCGCGCCGCCATCGCCAAGATCGAGAAGGACGCGGCCGACGAAACCAAGCTCAAGCCGCAGGTCGTCGCTCTCTACCAGGGCGGCGTCTACAACCTCTACCTGTTCAAGAAGTACACCGACGTCCGCATTGTGTTCGCGCCGGAGCAGCAAATCGCCTTTTATGGCGGCGATCCGGACAACTTCGAGTACCCGCGTTTCGACCTCGACATCTGCCTGTTCCGCGTCTACGAGGCCGACAAACCCGCGAAAATCGAGCACTACCTGAAGTGGAGCAAGGGCGGGGCGAAGGAGGGCGAGCTGGTGTTCGTCTCCGGCCACCCCGGCCGCACCAACCGCATGAACACCGTCGCCGAGCTGGAATACCTGCGCGACGAAGGCTACCCCTTCCTGCTGCAACGGCTCAACCGCATGGAGGTCACTCTGAAGGCGTTCAGCGACCGCAGCGAGGAGAACGGCCGGATCGCGAAGGAATTGCTGTTCAGCGTGCAGAACAGCCGTAAGGCACGCATCGGCGGCCTCGCTGGCCTGCTCGATCCGGAGGTGATGAACCGCAAGAAGGACTACGACAAGAAGCTCCAGCAGAAGTGGGATGAGGAGCAGCAATCCAAGGAGCGCGTCTCGCCGTGGGACAAGGTCGCCGCGGCGCAGAAGATTCGGGCCAAGTCCATCCATCCGTACACCGTCCTCGAAGGCGGCGCCGGTTTCATGACCGACTACTTTGGCATCGCCCGCACATTGCTCCGCGCCGGCGACGAGCTGCCGAAGAAGAATGCCGAGCGCCTGCCCGAATACACCGAGTCCGGCCTGGAGTCGCTCAAGCACCGCCTCTTCAGCGACGAGAAGATTTATCCCGAATACGAGATCGTCAAGCTCACCGACAGCCTGACGTTCCTGGCCGGGCAGCTCGGCTACAACAACGCGCTCGTGCAGAAGGTACTCAACGGCAAGTCGCCCTCGGAGCGCGCCACGGAGCTGATCAAGGGCACGAAACTTGCCGACGTGGAGCTGCGCAAGAAGCTGTTCGAGGGCGGCGCCAAGGCCGTCACCGCCGCGCAGGATCCCATGATCGAGCTGGCGCGGACCATCGATGAGGAGTCGCGGCGGCTGCGCAAGATCATGGACGAACAGGTCGGCGAGGTATCGCGCCAGGCGTATGCCGAGATCGCCAAGGTGAAGTTCGCCCTGGAAGGGACCAGCACCTATCCCGACGCGACCTTCACGCTGCGGCTGTCGTTCGGCGTCGTCAAGGGTTACGAGGAGAACGGCAAGAAGGTGCCGGCCGAGACGACGTTTGCCGGCCTGTACGAGCGGTCGAAGGAGAACAACAACAAGTCGCCGTTCGATCTGCCGCAACTGTGGATCGACCGGAAGAGCAAGCTCGACCTGAACACGCCGTTCAACTTCGTCTGCACGGCGGACATCATCGGCGGCAACAGCGGCAGCCCGGTGATCAACCAGAAGGGCGAGGTCGTCGGCCTGATCTTCGACGGCAACATCCAGTCGCTGGTGCTGGACTTCGCCTACAGCGAGAAGGAGGCGCGGGCGGTGTCGGTCTCCTCGCAGGGCATCATCGAGGCGCTGCGCAAGGTTTACGACGCCAACGACGTCGCGGACGAGATGACGGGCGCGAAGAAGTAACCCGTTCCCGCCGCTTGCGGCTTAGCGGTTCTCCCCGCTAAGCCGCACGCGGCAATCAAATCTCGGTACACTGTTCTCATGAGCCAACCATCGCAATCCCCGTCAGGTCTGGCGCGCGCACTCGGGCCAGTGATGGCGACTGCCCTCGTCGTCGGCACCGTCATCGGCTCCGGCGTCTTCCTGAAACCGAGCCGCATCGCCTTCAAGGTCGAATACAGCGGCATCGTCGCAATCCTGTGGATCGCCGGCGGTCTGCTCGTCTTCCTCGGTGCGCTAGCTTATGCCGAGGTCTGCGTGGTGCTCCCGCGCGCCGGGGGCAATTATGTCTTCCTGCGCGAAGGCTACGGTCGGCTGTTCGGCTTTCTGTGGGGCTGGGTCGATTTCTGGATAATCCGCACGGCGTCGATCGCGGCTCTGGCGACCGTGTTCGTCACCTCGCTAAACGACATCCTCAGCAGTCCCGGTATCGACAGGTCGCTCGGCATCTGGCCGCAGAAACTCGTGGTCGTGCTGGTCATCCTCGGGCTGACGTGGGTCAATGTTCGCGGCGTGCAATGGGGCGGCCGGCTGCAAGTCTTCATCACGATCATCAAGGTCGGTTCGCTGCTGGCAATCCTCGCTCTCCCGTTCATCGCTCTCGGTGTGACCATGAATTCGCGGCCGGAAACAGGAAACCTCAAGCCAGTCTGGCCCGACGACTGGAACGCCGTCAAACTCGGCGGCCTCGGCTCTGCGTTTCTCGGCGTGCTGTGGGCGTATCACGGTTGGATGAACATCGCCCCCATCGCCGAGGAAGTGCGCGCGCCGCAGCGGAATCTGCCCTTGGCGCTGCTGGGCGGCGTCGGCATCGTGGTCTTCCTCTATCTCGGCGCCAATGTGGCCTATTACTCGATGATGCCTGGAAACCAAATGTACGAAGTCGCGGCGGACGGTGCGCTCAAGGACGGCACGCCGGTCGCCGCCAAGATGTTTCTGAAGCTGCTGGGGTCGGTCGGCACACTACTGGCTTCCGGGGCAATCATGTGTTCCGTCTTCGGTGCAACGAACGGCAACTTGATGGTTGGCCCGCGCCTGCTTTATGCGATGGGCGAGGATGGTTTGGCTCCGCTGACCCTGCGCGCGATCCATCCGCGCTACCGCACGCCGGCGACGGCCATCTGGGTGCTGGGCGGTTGGGCGTCGCTGCTGGTGCTGAGCGTGGCCGTTCTGTCAGAAACGGGAGTGCTGAAAGGGAAAGGACATTTCGACACGCTCACCGACTTCGCTATGTTCGGCGCGGTGATCTTCGAGACAATGGCGGTGGTGTCGATCTTTGTGTTTCGGCGGACAATGCCGGACGCCCCACGGCCGTACCGCTGCTGGGGCTACCCGGTCGTGCCGGCGCTGTATGTGATTCTGCCGGCGTGCGAGCTGGTCAACTATTTCGTCAACGAACAGGCCGAGGCGGCGGGCGCGCTCGGCATCATCGTGGCGGGCGTCGCGGTGTATTATCTGCTGGGGCTGAACGTCACGCGGCCTGCGACGAAGGCGACGACTGCGATTTAGGCGTTTCGTATCGTTCGCGACCTGGCGAGCGGGGGACGTAAGTCCCCGGTTAGGCATTCACCGGGGGACTTACGTC
>JBBQPD010000561.1:0-4820 GCA_038331535.1 Gemmatales bacterium
GAGCGTTTCTCCAACGCTCCCTGACGGTCGCGGCTCGTGAAAGTGGCTGTCAGCGCGGACCCGGTGTCGGTGCTATCGGGAACGTGACGGGCGGCGGCACCGCCGCCGGCGCGACGGAGGGCGAACTCGACGGCGCCACCAGCCCGGGCACTCGTGCCGACTCCGGGAGCGGCCCATCGACGGTTGGAGCGCCGATGGCCTGGCCGCGCTGTTGCAAAATCCGGGCGCGTTCCAGAACGTCGGTCTCGCGGGCCGGGACGCGCTCGGGCAGCGTGTAGTGAATGCGGCGCACGTCGCGGATGTTAGGCCCGAAGTTGTCGGTGAAGAAATCGAGCGGCGGAATTTCGTACCAGGGCGCCGCGATTTTCTTCTGATCCACGATGGTCTCGAAGCCGTCCTTGACGACCTTGATTTCGTACTTGCCGTAGTAGACGAACGGATAATCGACGGGGGTCTGGTTGACGTACGTACCGTTGACGTAAACTGCGGCATTGGGCGGGTCGGACGTGACGACGAACTTGCGATCGACGCAGCCTGTCGTCAGGGCCGTCGCCAGCAAGACCGCCCCGAGCAAGGCGTTCCGTTTCATGGTTCCTCGCCCGCCGCGGCAGGCGCCCCTTCGTCTTCGTCCGGTTAAGGCGGTGGGAATAACCTAAGGCGAGCCGGCGGTCAAGAGTAAGTTCGGAGTTCGGAGTTCGGAGTTGAATTAACTCCGAACTCCGAACTAAGGAAGGGCTGTGCAACGCCGACAGGAACGGCTACGATAAACGGGCAACAGACGGGTGTCCAACGACGTCCGAGGTATTCGGGTGACACGCTTCGATCAGATCGAGTACGCCAGTCTTACCGATGTAGGCGTCCGGCGCAGCCACAACCAGGACAGCCACGCCGTCAAACTCGCCGCAAACGTCGAGCAGTGGCACGAACGCGGCCATTTGTTTCTCGTCGCCGACGGCATGGGGGCACACGCCGTCGGCGAAAAGGCCAGCGAACAGGCGGCACAAGTCATCCCGCACAGCTACGTCAAGCACGCGACAGAAGGCCCCGTCGGCGCTCTGCGCACCGCTATCACCGAAGCAAACGAGAGTATTCACGCTTGCGGCCAGGCCAACCGCGAATTCGAGGGCATGGGCACCACCGGCTCCGCGTTGGTGCTGCGTCCCGAAGGAGCCTGGGTCGGCCACGTTGGCGACAGCCGCGTCTACCGCATTCGGCACGGTTGGATTGAGCAGCTGAGCTACGACCACAGCCTGGTCTGGGAATACGCCCGCATCAAGGGCATCGATCCCGAAAAGGTCAAGGACATCCCCAGCAACGTCATCCATCGTTGCCTCGGCCCCGAGCCGGCCGTGCAGGTCGATATCGAAGGGCCGTATCCGCTCTGCTCGGGCGATGTGTTCCTCATCTGTAGCGACGGGCTGAGCGGCCAGGTGGCCGACCCCGAAATCGGCGCGATCGCCACGACCCTGCCCCCCGAAGAGGCCTGCCGCTTCCTCATCGACCTCGCGAACCTGCGCGGCGGTCCGGACAACTCCACCGTTATCATCGTCCGCGTTCTGGGCGGGCCGGCGTCGGACGGCATGATTCCGACCACGGTAACCATGCATTCCCCTGACGGTTCGAAGCGGCCGCGTTTCTTCGCGGCCTGGTGGGTGGCGAGTCTGGCTGCGGGGATTCTGCTTGCGAGCTGGGCGACCTACCTCGAAGCCTTTGGCCGAACGAACAGCAGTTTGGCGGCATTTTTGAGCGCGTCGCTGGCCATCCTCGCCGGTCTCATCGGCTTGGGCTTGCACTATAAGCGCGAGCAGGCCAAGGAGACTACTGTCGCAGACGAGGAACCACCCGTCAAACCGCGCATCCACCGTCGTTCGCAGTGCAAGATCGATGCGGCGCTGCTCGAAAAGCTCAGCAAGGCCATGAAGGTGTTGCGTCAGAAAGCAGAGGAGATGAAGTGGAGCCCCGATTGGGCCGACGTGGACGGACACGCTTCGAAGGCCGAGGAGTTGGAGAAGTCCGGCGACGACGTTGCCGCGTTCCGCGAATTGTGTCGGGCGATGTTGCCGCTGACCGCCGCGCTAGCGCGGTACCGCAACAAGGGGGAAGACTTCAATCCGCGCTGGGACAGGCCGTCGTAAACCGCTTGCGGCTTAGCGGGGAGAACCGCTAAGCCGCAAGCGGCGGAACTCACTGATTAAACTGAAACGCCTTCGTGTTAATCAGCGTCCAGAGAATATCCTCGTAGGCGATCTTCTTGTTCGCCTTGTTGCGTTCGATGATTGTCAGCGCCTTCTCCAGGTTGGCTGCACTGGGCTTGCGGCCAACGCACCAGAAGAACATCTCCTGCACCTTCTCGGCATCCGGCCGCGGATCCTTCGCCAGAGTTTCGGCCCGTCCTCCCGTGCGCGCTAGCTTCTGCTGCACTTCTTCTGAGTTCAGCATGTGCAACACCTGGGCCAGGTTCGCCTCGGTGACGCGCTCGCACTCGCACGGACTGAGGCGCTGCGGCCGGCCGAACACATCCAGGAAGTACGACTGGAACGACTCGTCCGGCAGCATGATCGCCCGCTTCGGGGCATGCGTGTCTTCCGGCAGTCCGGCAAACTTCGACGGACTGTTGGTCACCTGCGCCACCGCGTCGAACAGCACCTCGGCGCTCATGCGCCGCGGATAGTACCGCGCGTAGTTCTGCTTGTCGTGCTTGTTGAACTCATTTGGTTCCGCGCTGAGCTGGTACGTCCGGCTCTTGCAAATCGTTTTCACGAGATGCTTGAGGCTGTACCTGTTGGCGACGAAATCCTTCGCCAATGTATCGAGCAATTCGGGATTGCTCGGCGGGTTCGTCACGCGCATGTCGTCGATCGGATCGACGAGGCCGCGGGCGAAGAAGTGCGCCCAGTAGCGGTTGACGACAGCCTTCGCGAAGAACGGATTCGCCGGATCGACCATCCAATCGACCAGCTTGTGGCGCGGGTCAACATCACCGTCGAGGTCGAGCGGTTCGCCGTCGAGCGGCTTCAAGATCGCGGTCTTGTTGGTGCGCTTGTTGATGACCGAGCCGGTCGCCTTCGAGTACAGCACCTGCCGCTGTTGCTGTTGTTGCTGCTGGCCGCTCAGGCCGGGAACCTGCACCGTCTTGCGCGCCAATCGGGCGGAATACGCTGCCAGTCCCCAGTAGTCCTCCTGCGTCCATTTCTCGTAAGGGTGGTGATGGCATTGGGCACACTGCATGCGCGTGCCGAGGAAAACCTGCGAAAGATTATCGACGAACTGGTCCGCCGTTTGAATGTCCTTGTACCAGACGGTCGGCGGCGACTTCGTCTCGTCGCCGATCGCGCCGACGATGGAACGAACGAACTCGTCGTAGGGCCGGTCCGTCGCCATCGACTCACGAATCCAGTCGTGGAACACGAAGGTGCCGAACGCCCGGCTCTGATTCTGCTGGTTGCCGCGCTTCACGCGCAGGATGTCGGCCCACTTGTTCGCGAAGTAGTAGCCGTACTCCGGCGTCTCCACGAGCCGATCTACCAGTTTATCCCGCTTGTCGGCTGTCGTGTCCGCGAGAAACTCGTTGACCTGGGCCGGCGTCGGCAGCGTACCGGTGATGTCGTGGAACGCGCGCCGGACGAACTGTTCGTCAGAGCAAAGTTCCGACGGGACGATGCCGAGATCCTTCCACTTCTTCGCGGTAGCAGCGTCCACCACTGTCTTCGGTGCAAAGGTCCATTCGGGCACCGGGATGCCGAGCGGCACGGTGACGCGAAAGACGGTAACCTTGCCCTGGTAGCGGGCCATGACCGCCGCCTCGCCGCTCAGGGCCAGCGTGCGCACCAAGCCCGTCGGCTCGACGACGGCGATTTCCTGGTCGTTGCTGTCGTACTGCGCGCGGCGGGTCACATCCTCGACAGAGCCATCGGAATAGTGAGCGAACACGGCGAACTGCGCCTTGTTCTGGCGCGTCGTGACCCGATGTTCGGGGTAAACCGTGATGCGCGTGACGACCGGATCGCTCTCGCTGCCGAGCGGATGGCCCGCGGCGACCCAGCGGCGAATGACCTTGTATTCGTCGGAGTTGACTTCCATCCGCTTGCCGCCGCCGTGTGGCACCGATCCAGAAGCCTTCAAAAGTAACAGGCTGCGGTCCGGTGCCGACGGGCTGACGCGGCGGCCACGATTTTCCTTCACGAGCGTCGTGTAATCGAGGTCTGGCTCGAAGCCGAGCAGCGACAGACGGAAGCCGTTCTGGCCGCTGATTTTGCCGTGGCAACCACCCGTGTTGCAGCCGAGCTTCGTGAAGATCGGCACAACTTGATTGGCGAAGTTGATCGGCAAATCGACGTCGCAACTCTCGGTTGTCACGCTCAACTCGATTCGCTTGTCGCCGTACACTGCGGCAATCTTCGTTGTGCCGTTGGTCAACGGCAGCACGCGGCCGGACTTCGAGACCCGAACGATTTTCGGATCGGCGACGACGTATTCGACATCTTCGGAAAGATCCTGGCCGCGCCCTTCTTTCAGCGCCGCCGAGACGACAAGTTGCTGCGACGAGTCGGAGCCTTTGAGGCGCAGGTTGGTCGGGTAGACGTTGAGCGCTTGCACCTCGGCCGCCTTGGGCAGGGGTGCCGGCTCAGCTTTTGCCGGGTCTTTCCGAGCGGGTTCAGCGCCCGCGGTGAACAACGCCGCAGCCAATAAGATGGCGTTTCGGGCGCGGAATATGGTCATGGAGTGGCCCCCCTGAAAAACGTGCTTCGGTCGTGATTGGGCGACGGGCAGGTAGGTGGGATGGCGCGAGAGCCGGCTTGCCGTTTCGCGAAACGGCAAGC
>JBBQPD010000562.1:0-4818 GCA_038331535.1 Gemmatales bacterium
ATGGTGTCCCACAATTCCTTCGAGAGAGGGGGCTCCGTGCCCATGCAGCTGGAATAGGAACTCCAACGCCCTCAGGCAAGATCGGGCCGTGAACGGATACACCAAACCCAGCAATGCCGACACGAAGGGCAGGTCAGTGTCAGTTCACCACGATCAACTGGGGCGCGCAGACGCTGAGAACAGGAAGCACACGACACCAGGATGAAACACTCCAAGGCAACTTCCTCTGCATGGCCAACATGGAGAATAGCTATTCAGCGCGGACTCCAGCACGTTCCTCATATCTTCCTGAGTCGCCCCTACTACTTCAACCTCCGGCCTCGTTGTTTTTCGGGCACCGGAACGGATGTCGAGTGGGGTGAGCCGGAAGGCGAGCAGCAGCGCTGCTGGCTGGCCACCTTCGATTCTCAGTAACTCGGCTGTGCAGGCGATACGGCACTGAACTTCAGCAACGTCGGTGCGGCGCAGTCGGAGGACTCGCATGAGGAAGCCGTGGGTATTAATGCATAACAGATCCTCGGCCGTGGATAGTTTGCAGGTGAAGTGGCTGGCAAAATCCACCCATAGGTCTTCGGCGACGATGCCTCAAACCGTTGTCAGAGACCTGAATCAGGTCGATGCTCCCTTGGGCCACCTCGACATCGATGCGTCTACTGCCGGCATTGACGGCGTTCTCCAAGAGTTCCTTGACCACGCTGGCGGGCCGCTCGATGACTTCGCCCGCGGCGATTCGGTTGACACAGGTTGGTGGCAGTTGCTGGATGCGGGACATGCGGCGCCACGTGAAGATTTGAGGTCGTCGGCCGGGGGCGATCATCGACTTTCTACTCCTCATTGTAGAGCCATTCCGCAGTTCACTCCACGGGCGACTGCGACCCCTCCCGTTTTGATTGCGAATCAAGTCCGTTCATCAAGGAACGCCGCGGCACTGAACACGTCCTCTGCGCTGGCCTCTGCCCAGCCGCCGGCCTCGATCGTCGCCGTAAGCGCCCAGAGCGTCGGCCGAAGCTTCTCGCTCTCGCCGCGCCGATTGCCCCAGCGAAGGATGAGTAACTCGCCGGCCTGCATGACGGGGAGGAACCACTCGGCATGAGGGGCAAGGAACTGGATTTCCGCGATGAGTTCCCGGTGGGGACGAGGCGCGTCAGACCGTGCTGGTAGAGAACTGACGCGGCCAACTGGTCAAGGGGAAGCGCGACGCCGTCGAACCTGACGAGAGCCTCCGCGGCTAGCTGCCGGGAAGTGGCTGGACGCGCTCGGAGTGTGCGGGCTTTCCGATTGGACTGTAAGGATTGCAGGCGACCGGAGACAAGGATCACGGGTTGCCATCGAGGACGGTCCGTTTGACCTCGGCGATCTTCCGGACCGACAACCAGCCGCGCAGCAAATAGCCGCTACGGCGCAAGTTCTCGGTCGTCGGCTCCGAGGTCGGCGTCACGCCTTCCTGTCCCGTCGTCGGGTGTACGTCGTTCTTCCCCAGCAACGTACCATTCCAGTCCTCCAGACGCCGTTCGAGGATCTCCTGTTCGTAGTCGATCAGCGGTAGTTCACGGGCCTTCGCCAGTTGCCGCAGAGCATCGTTGTAACTCCTCGCCAGTTCCGGCCGCCCGGGGTGCGGCGGAATGGTGGAGATGATGCAGATGACACTCCGCGTCAGCATCAGATCGACCGCCTTCTCCATATCCTTCCGGAACGCATCCACCGGGCGGTTGGCAGACACATCATTGGTGCCCAGCATCACCACGGCCAACTGCGGCTTGTAGGCGTCGAGCATTTGGGCCAGGGACGGCATCTTCCGCATGCCGCCGGCCAGCATCTCGTCCGCGCGGATGCCGCTACAGGCCGTGTGTGAGCGGCCGCCCTCGGCGTGGTCAAAACGGGCCAGCCACCAGCCGTCGGTGTCGTTGTCGGCGCCGGCGTGCATCCAGGTGAGGACGGCAACGTCTTCGGCCGTCTTGCCTTTGCCGGCCCGCGCCCACTGCCCGTAAGGATTGGAGTAAGCGATCGAGTCGCCGACGTGCAGTACGACGCCGGGCCTGCCATGGAAGCCTTCGGCCACTTTCTTCATGGCCCTTTTATAGTCCCAAACCTGAGCCAACGGCTTCTCTTCGCCGCGTGTCTGGGGGACGATTACGATACACAGCACGAAGGTCAGAGCCGCAATCAGAGGGCGCATGAGAAGATACCTCGCAAGGCGATGGCCATTCGGGTGAACGTGAATGGGTGATACCCACTTATCGCGGAAAGGACAGGTTTTTCTTCCGTTCTGATGTTGCGCGTCTGGCGGCGTAGAACGCTCGGTATTGGTGGTCTAGCTCGACACTACTTAAATCCGGCGCGGGCAGTTGATGCACTCGCACCGCCCCGAGGCAATGAAAGCGCCATCGGTTGACCCCTTCGTGAACGACGTTCGGCGCGAGGGGCCGCAGAGTGCCGAGACGCGGACCGATCATACGTCACTGTTCGCTGGCGACTGCGCGTAGACTACTACTGGCGCTTCCGCCTCGTCGTCCTCATCTGCAACCAAACCACACGCCACGAATCAGCAAGCCGTCATCGCCGTGGACCTACTGACCCTCAGAGTCGGCGAACACGTCGCGCTCGCTGCCGTCCACAAACGACCGCCGGCCAATGACGTCCACGTTCATGACCGTACACCCTTTCGCCGCTGACCCGCGAGAGAAAACGACAGCCTCGCCGTTGTTTATCCTCGGTGAGCTTTGGGGGCGTCCGCCTGGGTTCTTGTCGGAGGGTGGAGGATCGGGACTGGCAGCATCGTAGCACAAGCGGGGGCGCAAGTCCGGGCCGGGCAGACGTTCATCCGGTGAGAGGTTACCGAGACGCCCCCCAACGGAGAAACAAAGATGAAGACCCTTATCCTCGCCCTCGGCATCGCCGCTGCCGCCTTCGGCATTACCAGTTCGGCATCCGCCCACGAGCCCGAACACCGCGGCGGACATTCGCGGGGAGATTACGATGGTCGGGACTACTACCGGCATGACGGGGGCCGCTACGTCAGCCCCGGATACAGTTACGGCCACTACGAGCCTCGGTACGCGCCCGTCTACTCGTCGTACTACTATGCCCCGGCCTACGACTACCGCTACGCTCCGGTCTACCCTTACCGATACCAGTCGGGGGTCTCAATCGGCATCGTCCAGCCCGGTCTGTCTCTGCAGTTCGGCTTCGGACGTTAACCCATTCTCAAAGGCCGCCAGGGATGGCGGCCACGTGGGCCGTCGCCTTCAAACCGCGGATGATTGCCGCCGCCGCCGCCGCGCTGCACCGCGCCCGTACTGTGCGAGCGGATCGTTCTCGACAGGCAGAACGCCTTCAATCACTGTTCAACGTCTTCGAAAGTTGCAAGGTCACCGGCGAACCTGGGAGTATTGCGCCGTTCGCCTGTTCGTGCAGCTGAGCGATGGTCTCGGCGGGTACGAAGTCGCGGCAGGGCGAGCCTTGACTTGGTGTCCAAATATGGCTTCGGCGTTAGTTGACCGGAGCCTGGATAGGTGCTTTTTGGGGAAGCTCCACCACCGGCGGGGCCGCAACCACTAGCGGGGCCAGCGGAGCCGCAGTCAGGTCCAGCCCACTCACTATCAAACTGGCCCCGAGTCCGACACCAACCAAGAGTCCGACCGTCAGAACAGTCCATTGAAGAGTCGGGAAGTGCGCAGGAGGCATGTCCGCCGTCACTTTTTGGCCCGCTGGGTTCGTCTCGCACCCACACCGAGCCGACTCTCGCCGCGTTATCTACCTTCGCCAATCTGGCGCCGGGGTTCGTAACCACCGGGGCCAGGTTGTTTCACACGCGGAAGTCCTTCCTTCGCCGTCGATTCTCCGAATTCGCTATCCCTACCTTCTGCAGGTTCAGCCGCACGGCCTCTGTCGTCTTGCCAGTCCGGCACACGACCTCGGTGTCGGGCATCGTCCCGAGCAACCGGAGTTGCTTCGCCGTCTACAGCGGACGGTCGCCGCCGCGAGCGACACAGTTCTTGCAACGAATGTACTCCGGCGCGGCGGCGTCGCCGCGACCGGGCCAAACGATCTGGATTCCGCCGGCGGCCGGAGAGGCAAGTCACTCGCCCCAGCGCCCGTTGTAGAACTTCGTGAAGACGGGGTAATTAGTCCCGCCCTGTAGGAACATGGCGGTGTCGTAGAGCCGCACGGTGACTCCGCGGTCGGCGTCTACCATCTCGACGAACTCGTCGCAGCGCCGCGTTTCCTGGAACTGATAAGCCCCGCTGCCGTTCGTTTCGTCCCATCGACCGTTGCCAGCATCCCGGAAGAAACCGCCGTCGTACTGCCAGAGGAGGCGCCGCCTGGCGACGACCACGATGGGCGGTTCAGATACGACGATAACGCGACTCCGCCAGATCGGCACCGGCACCGGCACCGGAATATAGATCGGCTTGGGAATTGGCTTCGACTTGGGCGGCGGGCCGGCCTCGGCGGGCGTGGCCACTACTGAGGAGGCCAGGGCCAGCGCTGCAATGACAAGTCTCGGGTTCGTGCGGAACATTTCGGTATCCCTTTTTGTTGTGGTTCCATCTTCCCCTTCTCATCAAAAGAATGCAGAAAACGAAGACCTTGCGGCACAAAATGTGGTACTCGGTCCGCAGTCAAGGTAGAAATTGAAGCTGCGGGCCGGCTTTGACACGAAACGGGCTTTGCTCCGAATGGCACTTCCAGCTGTTTCCGTTACCAGCCGCGCGGACCGCGAACCGCTCACCTCCAACACGAGGTAATTTTTTGCCGATGCTTGCGCTTCGGCTCCTGGTCGTCTTGTCACCGGTACCGTCCGTGTCTATTCTGCAC
>JBBQPD010000563.1:0-4815 GCA_038331535.1 Gemmatales bacterium
GACCGTCTGGGTGCGTCTGGCGCCACCGCGCCGTGACGGTCGCGGCTCGTGAGTTTCTTCCTGCCGCACGCCAACCGATTTCTGTTGCGGCCGATGTCCGGCTTGGTAAGCTGGACACTCGCCTATTCTCCGCCCTCAGCGGTTCCACCGAGAGAGGGTTGCCCGGTTCGAACAGGGTCCGGACAGATTTCGGACGGCGCGCGGAGTGACTTTCATGCCGATACTTCTCTCCTGTGGCTGTGGCAAAAAACTGCGCGTCAAGGACGAACTTGCCGGTAAGCGCGTCAAGTGCCCCGACTGCGCCAAGGTACTCCTGGTCCCCGCGGCGGAACTACCGGAACCGGACGAGGAAATCCTGGAGGTGGCGGCGCCCGCTCGTCAAGCCGCGCCTTCCCGTAAAGGCCCGCCGCCTCTCGAGGTGAACGAAACGCCGCAGCGTCGCGCGCGCGCGGCGGACAGCCCGACCTCTTTCTGGGTAAATTCCGGTGAGCTTCTCGCCCTGTCCGACGCGGCCCTTTGTCTCGCCAGCCTGGACGACGAAAAGATGCAGGCCGCGCAAGAAGCACTAGCGCGCGGCGACTCCGCCGAAACGGTCCTGGGAGACTCGGCCACCGTCATCCCCTTCGACGGCATGAAGAAAGTCGAAAGCAATCTTCACAACAAGTCCATCCAGGTGTGGTGGCGGACGTCGGGCGCTTTCTCGGACGACGACAAAGTGATCGACTGCGCGGACAAGGAAAGCCGCGACGAGATCATGAAAGCCCTGCGCGGGCGGCTGGGGCCGAACTGGAAGCGAGAGGTTATCGAGTACAGCCGCTTGCGGGCGTCGCTCGAACCGCTCCTGATCATCGGCGTGTTCGGCTTCGCGACCTTCTGCTTCTACATGGCCGGCGCCCACCCCGAGGACGACAAGAGCGGCGGCGGGACCAAGACGGTGCGCACGAACTTCATCGGCGTCATTTTCGTCTGGGTTTACAACCTCCTGGGGCCGATCGGAGTCGTCGTCCTCGGCGGTTCGATCGTCGCCCTCGGAGTCGCCTGGCTCGTCGCTCGGCTGTTGAAACCGCCTATCATGTTGACCCTCACTCCCTCACCGGACCCACCGCGCCGGAAACGGCGCGAGGATTGAGAGTCAGTCCGAGAAGGTGTTGTTCGCTACGAGCCGCGACCGTCAGGGAGCGCTTTGTCGCAGCGTAGCGCCAACGCTCCCTGACGGTCGCGGCTCGTAAAATCTACTTCCGCGACAGAATGGAGTGCGAACGGTTACCCTTTTTCTGAACCCGTCGTAATCTATCTCAGCGAGCCTCCCCGCGATTAAAATGGCACTCCGAATTCACCCCAGAAGGAGCATCATGGTCAAACATCTCTCTCTCGTCGCGTTCGCCGCACTCTGTCTCTCCGCCAACGTCGGCGGATCGGCCGAGACGAAGGCGGAGTTGCCGAAGCCCGACGCGGATGGCTTCATCACCATCTTCAACGGCAAGGATCTGACCGGCTGGGAAGGCCTCGAAGACTACTGGTCCGTCAAGGACGGCCTCATCGTCGGCAGCGAGACCAAGGACAAGTCGAAGCAGACCTTTCTCGTCTGGAAAGGCGGCATGGTCAGCGATTTTGAGCTGCGCCTCAAGTACAAGTTCTTCACGCCCGACGGCAACTCCGGCATCCAGTTTCGCTCGAAAATCATCGACGCCAAGACCTTCCGCGTCGGCGGCTACCAGGCCGACTTCGACGCCCAGGGCGGCTACGACGGTTCCATCTACGACGAAGCAGGCGTCGCCGGCGGCCGCGGCACCATGAGCAACCGCGGCGACAAGACCGCCTGGGACACCGACAACAAGCGCAAAAACGAGAAGCTCGGCGACAAGGATCTCAAGAAGAGCCTCAAGATCGGCGACTGGAACGACGTCGTGCTGGTGGCCAAGGGCAACCACATCACGTTCAGCATCAACGGCCAGGTCATGACCGACCTGACCGACGACAGCCCCAAGGCTCTGAAGGAAGGCGTGCTGGCGTTCCAACTCCACGCAGGGTACACGATGCAAATCCAGTTCAAGGACGTGAAGATCAAGCTGCTGGATAAGAAATAATACCGGCGCTCGCACCTGTTTACGTTTCGCGAAACGCAAGCAACCGCTCTCTCTACTCAAGGAACCTCTCGTGATCGCCGCGTTCAAACACCGTCTCCTCATTCTCGCCGTCTTGCTCGGCGCCGTGCCGGCGGCTGTCGGTCAGGGTCTGCCCCGGCCGCTGGTCGAGGGCTTGAACCATCCGCACTCGGTCGCCGTCGGCCAGGGCGGCAAGGTCTACGTCACCGTCATCGGCGAGTACGAGAAAGACGGCGACGGCGCGGTCCTGCTTCTCGACAAGGACAAGGCCGTCCCGTTCGCCGCCGGACTCGACGACCCGCGCGGCCTGGCCTCCTTTCAGCAGTGGCTCTTCGTCGCCGACCGTAAGCGCGTCTGGCGGATCGACCCCAAGGGGAAGGCCGAGGTCTTCGCCGCGGCCGCCGCGTTTCCCGCGCCGATTCACACGCTGAGCGACGTCGTCGCGGACCCGGAGAGCGGCATCCTCTACGTGACCGATAGCGGCGACATGGGCAAGGGCGGCGCGGTCTATCGCATTACGCCGCAGAAGAAAGTGACCCTCGTCCTCGACGCCAAAAAGCTGCCCGCGCTGCACACGCCCTCCGGTTTGGCGATGGACGGCGCGACGCATCTCCTGCTGACTGACTGGTCTTCGGGAGAGCTGCACCGCATCAAGCTCGCGGACGGTACGACGGAAAAGCTCGCCGATGGCCTCAAGAACGCCGAGGGGCTAGCGTGGGACAACTACGGCCGGCTGTTCATCAGCGACCGGGCGGGCGGCAAGATCCACGTCATCAATCGCCCCGGCGACAAGCCGGTCGTGATGGCCAGCGGCTTCCAGAACGCCGGCGACATCTGCCTCGCACCGGACGGAAAGCACATCCTGGTTCCCGACGTGAAGGCCGGCACGCTGACCGCGGTGCGCATCGCCGTCGTCGGCGCCGAGGTCGAGGAGAAGCCCCTGCCGGTCGAGACCGCTGTCGCGTTCGCCGACCTCACCTGGACCGGCTGGAACAAGGAGACCGCCAGCGGCAAGCCGAACCCGTTGCGGCCCATCGTCCTGACGCACGCCGGCGACGCCAGCAACCGCGTCTTCGTCGCCACAGAGCAGGGCGTGATTCACGTCTTCCCCAACGACCCGAAAGCGACGAAGACGAAGATCTTCCTCGACCTGCAGGACCGCGTCGTCTACAAGGACGATCAGAACGAGGAAGGTTTCCTCGGCCTCGCCTTTCACCCGAAATTCAAGGAAAATGGCGAGTTCTTCGTCTTCTACACGACCAAGAAGGCCAAGCTGACCAACGTCGTGTCGCGCTTCAAGGTCCGCAAGGACGACCCCGACCGGGCCGACCCGGACTCCGAGGAAGAGCTGCTGCGCATCGCCAAGCCGTACTGGAACCACGACGGCGGCACGCTCTGTTTCGGCCCCGACGGCTACCTCTACTTCACGCACGGCGACGGCGGCCTGGCCAACGATCCGCACGAAAACGGCCAGAACCTCAACACCCTGCTCGGCAAGGTGCTACGTATCGACGTGGACCACAAGGAGGGGGGCAAGAACTACGCGATCCCCAAGGACAACCCGTTCGTCAAGCAGGAGAACGCCCGGCCGGAAATCTGGGCCTACGGCTTGCGCAACATCTGGCGCATGGCATTCGATCGCCAGACCGGCCGGCTCTGGGCCGGAGACGTCGGCCAGAACCTTTATGAAGAGATCGATCTCATCGTGCGCGGCGGCAACTACGGTTGGAACCGTCGCGAGGGACTGCACCCATTTGGCGTGAAGGGCAGCGGGCCGGCCAAGGAGTTCATCGACCCGATCTGGGAATACCATCACGACGTCGGCAAGTGCATCATCGGCGGCTCCGTCTATCGCGGCACGGCCGTGAAAGACCTGCAAGGCTATTACATCTACGCCGACTTCGTCTCCTCGAAGATCTGGGGCTTGCGCTACGACGAAACGAAGAACCGCGTCGTCGAGAACCGGCCGATCAAGGATCCGAGCCGGGCGATTCTGTCCTTCGGCGAGGACGAGAAGGGCGAGATTTATCTGCTGAGCGTCACCGCCGACGGCCGCGGCATCATGCGCTTTGTCACAGCGCAACCGTGACATACTCAAAAAAGCTAACCACAGCGGCACAGAGGACACAGAGAAAATACAAGGCGACAATCAATTTGCCTTTGTCTTTCTCTGTGTCCTCTGTGCCTCGGTGGTTAGCTTTTTTGACCGGAGGCGCTTCGTGGCTTACCCTTCTTGCACCATGAATTATCCCCGCCTTATTCGAGGTGCGCTGTGAATCGCTGCGCCGTATTGCTTCTGATCGTCAGTGCCGCTGGCTGTTCCAAGGGGCGATCGCACGGAACCGATGGGGCGCCGCTCGACTTCGAGCAGGCGAGTGCCAAGGCCCGCGCCGAGGGCAAGCAACTGTTCGTCGAGTTCTCCGCTTCCTGGTGCGGACCCTGTCGGCACATGAAGGACACCACGTTCGCCGACTCCGAGGTCCGCGATCGGCTGAAAGGATACGTCGAGCTGTACGTCGATTCGGACCACGATCCGGAGCTGGCCCAGCGCTTCGCCGTCCGCAGCATTCCCACCTATCTCGTCCTGCGCGCCGACGGCACGGTGTTCCTGCGCGGCAGCGGCTACCGCGGCCCGCGCGAGTTCCGCTCATGGCTGCAGGGAGGATGAAAAATTCCTACGAGCCGCGACCGTGAGGGATCGCTTTAACAA
>JBBQPD010000564.1:0-4814 GCA_038331535.1 Gemmatales bacterium
GCCCCATTACGTCTGCGCGCCCCCAGGGCCCCCCCACCTACTATGGGGTGCGCCATGTCCGCCCCCCCTTAACTCCGGGTTTGCCAACTTCCGGCCACCCTATACTGCCGCGCGCGGCTCCTGCGCCTTCGTCGACCGCGACAATCTTTCGCGCCGGGCGCCCCGTTCTGCTCTTGTCGCGGCGCCGGACGACCGCTATATCCCGCGCTCGTGGCGGCATTCAGTTCGGCGCCAGGGGCGCGGGGAGAAGGCTTTGCCATTCTTGACGATCATTCCGGCGACAGTTAAGGTGGATGGCACAGCCCGATGCGCGGGTGCATTCCCGTTGCCGCGTGGCCTGCGCGTAAATTGAAGTAAGGTGATTCAAGGCGGGCGGGGCCGAGAGTGCCGGCGCCGGCCACAATCTGGGGCGAGTTATGGCGGAACGATCTTACCGCATGCTGTTTTGGACGCTGGCGCTGGTGGGGCTCACCGCCGACCAGGCCACGAAGTACGGCGTCTTTTCCTGGCTGGCCGACGCGCCGGGGAATACCTACGTCCTCTTCGGCCAAGCGCACTCGGGCGAGGAGCACCGCAGCGCCGCCATCGTGGCCCAGTACGAGGAGAAGGACGGCCGTAAGGTGCCGCACGTCAACCACGGGGCGCTCTTCGGCTTCCTGCGCGACTACGAGTCGCTGGCTAACTTCGGCTTCGCCGCGATCAGCTTGCTGGCTGCCGCTGCCATTCTGTACTGGAGCACACAGCAGGCGACGGCCCGCGACTTCGCCCTGTGCGCCGCCCTCGGCCTGATCCTCGCCGGCACGCTCGGCAACCTGTACGACCGGCTCGTCTTCAACGGCGTGCGCGACTTCCTGCACTGGAACTACCTGTTCGACTGGCCGGTATTCAACGTCGCCGACTGCTGCCTGGTAGGCGGCGCCGGCCTGCTGCTATTCCAGGCGTTCACGTCCAAGCCCGTCGTCGAACAAGCCAAGCCGCACGTCGCCGCCGTGGCGCAGACGCATGAGACGACCCTCGCGGGAAAGGCATGAAGACCGCTCGGCGTCTTCCTGCGCTAGCGCCACAATTTGCCGCTGGCGGCTTAGAGTCTGGCCCAGAAGTAGGATTTACGAGCCGCGACCGTTAGGGAGTGTTAGAGGTGCGCCGCGAAAAGCGCTCCCTAACGGTCGCGGCTCGTAGATAAAGACCCCTTCTGGGACAGACTCTTAGCAGCGCATGACCGCTAAGCCGCCAGCGGCAAACCGCTACTGCCGGGCTTGCGAACCGCCTCCATTTCCAGGATGCTAGGGGCGTGGCCCGCAACCTTCCCACGACTGTCGATCCCTTCCAGGCGGCGCTGGGCGATCTGCCCGGCGTCACCGACCACCGCGCCGAATTACTGCGCCGCCTCGGCATCCTCACCGTCGGCGACCTGCTCTTCCACTTTCCGCGCGCTTACGAAGACCTCAGCGACCGCCGCGGCATCGCCGACCTGGCGGCGGGCAGCATCCAAACCGTCGAGGGCGAGATCGTCGAGATCGAGTCGCGCGAGCTGAGCGCCGGCGGTTTCGTCGTCAGCGTGGTGCTGAGCGACGGCGGACCGACCTGTCTCGAAGGCGTCTGGTTCAACCAGGCCGCGGCGGCGCGGCGCTTCCGCTTCGGACTGCGCGTCGCCTTCAGCGGCAAGCCGCGTTGGTTCCGCGACCACTGGCAGATGAACACCCCGCGCGTGCAAGTTCTCGATAGCACGGACGCCGGCCTGCACCCTGGCGTCGTCCCCGTCTATCCCTTGACCGAGGATCTGCGGCCGGAGACGTTGCGCCCGCTCATCGGCAAGGCGCTCGACCGTTTCGCGCGCAGCATCGCCGATATTCTGCCCGAAGCGCTGCGGCGGCAACACGCCTGGCCGCCGGTCGCCGAGGCGCTGCGAAACGTCCACTTCCCGGCGGACCTCAAGACGGCGACGCACTGCCGGCGCCGCTTCGTCTACGAAGAGTTCCTCGTCCTGCAACTGGCGCTCGCGCTGCGCCGGCGCGAGGTGCGCGACCGCCGCAAGGCGCCGGTCCTGACGACGACGCCGGGCATTGACGCCCATATCCGCCGGCTCTTTCCGTTCAAGCTGACCGGCGACCAGGAAAAGGCGGTGGCCGACGTGGCCCGCGACCTGGCGAGCGAACGGCCGATGCAGCGCCTCGTGCAGGCCGACGTGGGCGCCGGTAAGACCGCCGTCGCCGTCTATGGCCTGCTCGTCGCCGTGGCCAACAAGCACCAGGCGGCGTTGATGGCGCCGACGGAAGTCCTCGCCCGCCAGCACTTCCTTACCCTGGAGCGCTACCTCGCTCACAGCCGCGTCCGTCGATTGCTCCTCACCGGCTCGCTGAAGCCGCGCCAGCGGGCCGAGGCGCTGGCGCGCTTGCAGGCCGGCGACGTGGACCTCGTCGTCGGCACCCAGGCGCTGGTGCAGGAGAACGTCCGCTTCGCGAAGCTCGGCCTGGTGGTGATCGACGAGCAGCACAAGTTCGGCGTCCACCAGCGGGCGCGGATTCGCAAGCTCGGCGTCGATCCCCACTACCTCGTCATGACGGCGACGCCGATCCCGCGCACCGTGGCCCTGACCGTCTTCGGCGACCTCGACGTCACGGTCATCCGCGAGATGCCGCCCGGCCGGCAGAAAGTCGTGACGCGCTGGCTGCAAGAGCCGCAACGCGAATGGGTCTATGGCAAGGTGCGCGAGGGGCTGGCGCAGGGCCGCCAGGGTTACGTCATCTGCCCGCTCGTCGAGGAATCGGAAACGCTGGAGGTCAAGGCGGCGACGCAGACGCACGCCGAGCTACAGGCCGGCCCGTTCCACGAGTTTCGTCTCGGCCTGCTGCACGGCCGCATGGACGAGGAAGAGAAAGCCGCGGTGATGGCGGAGTTCCGCGACCGCCGGCTGGACTTGCTGGTTTGCACCCAGGTGGTCGAGGTCGGCGTGGACGTGGCCAACGCGACGCTGATGCTGATTGAACACGCCGAGCGTTTCGGCCTGTCGCAACTACACCAGTTGCGCGGCCGCATCAGCCGGGGCGAGACGGCAGGCCAGTGCTGGTTCTTCGCCGTGGCCGGCGGCGACGAATCGCAGGAACGGTTGAAGGCGTTCGTGCGCAGCTCCGACGGCTTCGCGCTGGCCGAGACCGACGTTCGCCTGCGCGGCGTCGGCGAGTTCTTCGGCACGAAGCAGCACGGCCTGGGCGAGCTGCGCCTCGGCAATCTCGTTACCGACGCCGATCTGCTCAGTCAGGCACGCAAAGATGCCTTCGCGCTGGTAGCGAAAGACGCCGCGCTGTCGGCGCCGGAACACGCGCTGTTGCGCCGCGCGGTATTGGAGCGCTACGGCCAGACGTTGGAGTTAGCGGAGGTGGGGTAGTTCGATCGAGCGCCGATCCATTCGGCGTAACCGGTCCTCTGTCCTCCCGATAGGTGAGGAGAAATGATGTTCGGCTTTGCTCGCGGAGTGAACGGGCGGTATGATGCCGATTGTCGCCTTATCTCGGAGCCGCCGTATGAGCACATCGTTGGAGCAACTGAAGACAACCCTTTCCAGTCTGCCGGCCTCCGAACGGGCTGAGTTGGCGGATTATCTCTTGCTCTCTCTGAAAGCCGAGGGAGCCACAGCCGAATGGTTGGCCCTGGCCGAAAGCCGCATGGCAGACGTGCGCACCGGCCGAGTCGTCGGCATCCCGGCCGAAAAGGTTCTTGAAAGCCTGCTGGAGCGTGAGTAGTGAAGCCGGTCGAATTCCATCCAGACGCGGCCGACGAAGCGCGCGAAGCGGCTGTCCGCTAGGAGAGCCAGCTCAGCGGTCTGGGAGTTGACTTCCGGGCGGAGTTGGACGCGGCCCTCAACCGAATCCAGCAGAACCCACAACTCTACGCGAAGCAGTCGAGGGGAATTCGAGTTTGTCCGCTGCATCGGTTCTCGTACTCGGTCCTGTACGAAGAATTGGCAGATCGAATCTGGGTCGCCGCGGTAGGACACCATAGTCGTCGTCCGGGTTATTGGGCACGACGCCGTCCGAATTAATCTCTGTGATTCAAACCCTTTTCGCTACGATTTCGGCAACGTTTTGAGCGCCTCGCGGAATTCGGCCGCGGTCTGGAAGCGCAGACGCGGCTCGCGGTCGATCGCCTTGAGGAGGAACTCGGCCGTCTTCTTGTCGAGGTCGGGGACGAAGTCACGCGGGTCGCGGCCGTTGGATGCCATGCGGTTGCGGAACGTCTGCATCGCATCCGGCTGCTTCTCCCACGGCAGGGTGAACGTGAACACCTCGTAGGCCGTCACCCCCAGTGCGAACAGATCGACGCGCGTGTCGGTCGTCGAACGGCGAATAATCTCCGGGGCGATGTAATCTGGCGTGCCGGTGCGGTTGCCGGGCTTGAGGAAGTCGGGCTTGTTGGGGATCGTCAGCCCGAAGTCGATGAGCTTGACGATGCCGTCCTTGGTGACCATGGCGTTGCGCGGACACAGGTCGCGGTGCAGGTAACCCTGGTTGTGCAGGTATTCCAGCGCGTCGGCCAGCTGGGAGAGGTAGTTGATGCGGTTGCCGATGAGCTGCGGCGCCTTCGTTTCCACGAGGTAGTTGAAGCCGACGCCCTCGATCAGCTCCATGACGAGGTACGGCTCGCCCTGCGTGGTCATGCCGTGTTCGAAGGTCTGGACGATGTTGAGATGCTTGAGGCTGACGCAGATGGCCCCTTCCTTCGGCTTCTTGAACGATCCCTGAAAGCGGGACTCGAACTTGGCGGTCTTCAGCTTGTCCAGCAGCTTGAGGCAGACGGTACGGCCGAGCTTGCGGTCG
>JBBQPD010000565.1:0-4812 GCA_038331535.1 Gemmatales bacterium
CCACAAGGTATCGCATTTTCCGCCCCGCCACCGTCTGGGCGCTTTTTCTGCGGCTTGTGCCAAACGCTCCCTGGGCATGTGCCCAACGCTCCCTGCCGGACGCGGCTCGTAGAACCCACTTGTGGGACAGACTCTGACAGCTAAGAGCTATCAGCTAACAGCTTTCAGCCAGACTGGTTTTGTGTGGTTGCTCACTTTTTGCGGAGTGCGTTCCCAATCGGAATTTGGGAACGAGAGTCGGTTTGGCTCGGAAGTTATTTCGTCAGCGTTCCATATCAAGACTCACTCCTTAAACGGCGCCGCGAACAGCTGGGTGAAGCAGCGCTTGCCGCCGACTTCCGCGATGCCGACGCCGATTTCGGTGTATTCGTCCAGCCAGATGTTGTCGCGATGGACTGGGGACTTCATCCACCATTCCATCATGTCTTTCACCATCCAGTCTTTCATGTTCTTGACGCCGATGTCTCCCCAGCCGACGTTTTCGCCACAGAGTTCAAATTGATAACCGGCGTCCTTCGTCCGCTCCCCTGGCTTCTTCCCGTCGAGGATGTGTTCCATCTTGTTCTGCTTGCCCATGTTTTCGGAGTGGGCGCGGGCCACCTTGCACAGGATCGGGTTCGGCGTGAGCGGCTTCAGTCCCTTCTTCACGCGCTCCTCGTTTGTCTGATCGAGCAGCGCCTTTTCGTCAGCCGTTATTGCCAGTTTCGGCGGCGCCTTCTTTTCCTGTTCGTCCGCGGAGCCGATGCTCACTGCGCAGAAAAAGACGAACGTCATCGACAGCATGCCGAGCGCGGTTTTCATGGACAGGCTCCTCATGTGAGAGACTCAACGGGGGACGGCGAACACTTGCGTGTAATAGACGTCGCCCTTTTCGGTGCGGAAGATGCCGACGCCGATCTCGGTATACTTCGCGTTCAGGATGTTGGCCCGGTGCGGCTTGGAGTTCATCCAGCCCATCACGATTTCTGCCGGCGTGAACTTCCCCTCGGCCTTGGAGATGTTCTCGCCGCACATCGCGAAGCGGTAGCCGGCTGCCTTGACCCGATCCGATGGCGTTTTGCCCTCGACGACATGCTCGAACATCCCGGTCCTCGCCATGTTCTCCGCATGAGCACGAGCGACTTGCGAGAGCACGGCATTGATCTTGAGCGGCGACAGCTTTTCCGTCTCCCGCTCGTTGTTCGTGATCTCGACGATGGACTTCTCCTCCGCAGTCGGCTCCTTCTTATCTTCCGCGTGGGACGGAAGGGCGACCGCGATCCACGTAAGGGCGGAGATAACGACAAAACGCATAAGACCTCCTCCGAGCCGGGAAAAAGCAGGAGACTGTTCGGGAACATTCTAACACGAGAGGCTTGGAGGACGCCACAGCTGCTTTTCGGCCGGTCGCGCGCCATTGACCGGTTCGCGACGCTTTGGCATGATTCACATCCGTAGGGATGGATTCCTGACGCCGAGGCCGCTTGCGATGGAACGCACCGCGACGATCGACTTGCGCCCCAACGTGCCGGTTTCACTGCGCGAATGGCCATCGTATCTCTGGTCGCGCATTCTCTTTAACGGTGCTACTAGCGTCGCGCTCTCCAGCCCGCGCCCTCTCGCCGTGCTGGTTCTGCTCATTCTGCCGGCGGTGCTGATCTATCCGAATCTGTCATTTCATTTGCTGGAGCCTGACGAGAGCCGTTACGCCGAGATCCCGCGCGAGATGCTACAGCGCGGCGACCTGATCGTTCCCGTTCTTCAGGGCGAACCGTACCTCGACAAACCGCCTTTGCTCTACTGGCTCGTCGCCGGGAGCTATCGACTCTTCAGCATGTCGGAAGCGGCGGCGCGACTTCCTTCGGCCCTGGCCGTACATGGCACAATCCTGCTCGTCTATCTGCTCGGCCGGCGTATGCTCGGCGAGCGCTCCGCGATTGTTGGGGCATTGACCCTGGCGCTGGCGCCGGGCTTCGTCGTCATCGGCCGGCTGTTGATCCTCGACGGCCTGCTCACATTCTGGACGACGCTCGCTCTCTTCGCCGTCTTTGAAGCGCAGCGCGGTGAGCGCCTGAGCTGGGGCTGGTGGCTGACGGCGGCCGCCGCCTGCGCCTTCGGCGTTCTGACAAAGGGACCGGTCGCCCTGGTGCTGGTCGTGCCGCCTCTCTGGTTACATCGGCGCCTGACCCGCCGCGGCTGTGAACTCGGACTCGTGCCGCTGCTGTCTTTCGCTGCCGTGCTGCTCGCGCTGACGCTGCCGTGGTACGTCGCCCTGTGCTGGCGCATTCCCGGCTTCCTTCGCTATTTCTTCTGGGAACACAACGTCGTTCGGTATATGTCGGCGTTCGCCCATCAGCACGGCATCTGGTTTTATGGCCCTGTATTGCTCCTCGGTCTGCTGCCGGCGACGCTCTTCCTCGTGCCGTTTGTGCGCTTTCTGATGACGGCCGACGATGAGAGTGCGCGGCGGCGCTCTCCGGAACTCGGCTATCACCTGCTCGCCGGCTGCTGGTGCGTCCTGTTTTTCTCCCTGTCGTCGTGCAAGCTGCCGACTTATATTCTGCCGGCGTTGCCATCTTTTGCTCTCGCCTTCGGGCATTTTCTCGGCGGCGAGCGCTGGCGCAACTCGCGACTTCCAGTGGTCGCCGCAGCTGGGACTTTTGTGATCCTGTCGCTGCTGCATCACGCCGCGCTGCCGTGGTATGCCGCCTACCGCTCGCCGATGGCCCGGCCGGACGAAGTGCGTGAATTGTGCGCCGATCCCACCGCCCCGGTCGTCTGCTATCCGCGCAACTGCGATTCGGTCAGCTTCTACCTGCGCCGCGATGACCTGCGTTCCTATCGGAGCAAGGAGATCGAAGACTTGCGCGACCTGGTCCGCTTGCATCCGCGCACTGTCATTCTGTGTACGCATCGACATTCGCTCGCCGCCCTGGACGAATTGTTGCCGCCGGAAATGAGTATCGTTCAGTCTCACCATTTCGGGCTGGCGGACATCCCCGGCGTGCCGCGCGGCTGGATGAAGCCGCTGACGAAATTGATGGGGGAAACGGCGCTTGGATTGGCGGATGTGGCCGTGATCGAACACCTGCCGCCGGGACAGGTGCGCCCGGCGCACGGTCGGCGCGATGCGCATTTGGCGGACCTGGACGAATAATGCGCCTTCCTGCCGCTTGCGGCTTAGCGGGCGTCTGAGCGAAGCCGCAAGCGGCGGGTCAGATCCCGTTCAGCGCCCCAAGATACGACGAAAACAGCCGGAAAATCGCCCATACGATCAAGCCGCCGACAAGCAGCCAGACGCCGAAGCCGCTGACGCGCGTCAGGGCCGACAGACGCCGGCCGGACTCTTCGTGATAGTGATCGCCCTGGTGCCGCAGCACGTCGGTTAGCCGGCCGCTCTCCTCGCCCACCGCCAGAATGTGAACAAACTCTTCCGGAAAAAGGTTCGTAGCCGCCAAGGTGCTGGTCAGATCGCTGCCCATCTCGACGGACGCCTCGACTGCGCCGGTCTGGGCCGCGAACGCTTCGTTGCCGGTCGCCCGCAGCGCCAGTCGCAAGGCCTCGACCACCGACATATTCGTCTCGAACGTAAGACGCAGCCCCAGGCAAAAGCGCGTCAGCGCCAGCGATCGCAGACAGGGGCCGACGGCAGGTACACGCAGCAAGAGTTTGTCCACCGCCTCGCGCTGTTTCAGCGCCCGCGTGAGCAGGAGATAGACTCCGACGAACGCCGCGAGGGTGCCGAAGACGACGCCGAGGAAGATCAAGGCGCCCTTGCCTCCCGACAGTCCGAGGCCGAGCGGGTCGTAGGGCGGCTCGTTCGGGCCGTGCCGTTCGTTGATGATGCCGAGAAAGAAGATCAGCGCCGCCAGGACGAAAACGGCGAGGACGAATTGCGTCACCGGCCAGGTGATCTGGCTGAGCAGCTGCCGTCGTAGCTGCATCTGGCGAGCGAAGTATTTTTCCAATTCCGCGAACACCTCCGCCAACATGCCCGACGCCTCGCCGACCTCGACGAGCGCGAGCAGCAACGGCGGGAAGGCGCCGGCCGCGCGCTGCAGCGCCCGCGACAGGCTGTTGCCGCGGCGCAGGTCCGCCGAGATGCGCTCCGCGACAGACCGCAGCGGCGCCGGCCCCTTCTTCGCCTGGTGCTTGAAGGCGTCGGCGACCGACAGGCCCGCGCCGAGGTAATGGCGCACGTCGCGGCACAGGTCGGTGAGGTTCGAGAGCGACAAACGTTTCGCGTGAGCCATGACAGGGTTCCGGAGCGCGGGCAACGACCGCCGTCATTGTACAATGATGCCATGATTACCTACGACCCGCGCTACCTGGCCGGCGTCCTCTTCTTCAACGCGCGCGATTTCTTCGAGGCGCACGAAGTCTGGGAGGACCTCTGGGCCGAGAGCCACGGCGACGACCGCCGTTTTGTACAGGGATTGATTCAGGCGGCCGTCGGCCTGTTCCATTTCAGCTCCGGCAACCTCGGGGGCGCCGGTAAGCTCTACCGTAGCAGCCGCGAGTACATGGCCCCCGTCGGCTCGCCCTTCTGGGGCCTGGACGTAGACGACTTCTGGAAGAATATGGAGGCGTGCTTCCGGCCGCTGCTGGTCGTCCCGCAGGAGCGGTCGACGCGGCCCGACCCGGACCTGATTCCGACCATCGTCCTCGATCCGCCGCCGCCCTCGTGGCCCGATCCCGAAGACTTCATCGACGAGGATCCCGGCGATTCAGCGGCGTAATAATTGTTTGGATGTGGTTACAGAAAAGGCGAGCGGGGGGGGTTAGCCCCCCGGTGTCTCACCCGGGGGCGAAACCCCCCCGCGCGCCCGGGGG
>JBBQPD010000566.1:0-4811 GCA_038331535.1 Gemmatales bacterium
CGCAGCGGTTCTTCCAAAGAAAGCACGGCGCCGCTGCGCTGCAAGCGGCGCAGCAAGGCGTCGAGTACGTCGAGCGCCTTGTTGCTAACAGGGAAGACCTTGCCGGTTTCCTCGACTTTCGTGGCGACACCTTCGGCCGCAAAAAAATCGAGCGTGTCCTGCACGCTGAAGGCGGCGAGGGCGGAATGGAGGAAACGGCCGGGCGGACCGTAAGCGGCGACAATGCCGCGGTTATCGGTGTCGTGCGTGATATTGCAGCGCGTGCCGCCGGACATGAGGATTTTCACGCCCGGCTTGCGATTCTTTTCGAGGACGAGGACGCGCCTTCCCAATTCCGCCGCGCGTAAGGCCGCCATCAGTCCCGCCGCTCCGGCGCCGACGACCACGATATCCCAATCGAAATTAGCCACAGATAAACACAGATGAACACAGATAAAGACAAAGACATTGGGGAAGGAGGCTAGCGGAACTCATTGTATTTGATCTGTGGCTAATCCTTTGGTTTCTTGCGGCAATTGAACTTGCGCGCCAGGAAGCGATCGCCTAGCCGGCCGCCGACGGCCTCGTCCAGCGCGAGCAGCGGCCGCACGAACCACGGAAGAAGCAACTCGGCCTGGCGCTTCACCAGCAGCTGCACGACGCGATCGACGCATTTTTCCACGGGCCACACCCGGAACGGCGGCGGCGGCGGCGTATCGTAGGGCCGGCCGTCCGGTCCCAGCACATTCTCGCGCAGCGGCGTGTCCACGAAACCCGGCACCACGACGCCGACGTGGACGCCGTGAGGCGCCAGCTCCAGACGCAGGCTCCCGAACAGTCCTTGAATCGCGAACTTGCTCGCTCCATACACCGCGTAAAAGGGGGTGGCGCGCTTGCCGGTCAGACTGGTGATCGCAGCCAGCGAGCCTTGCGTTTTCTTCAGGTGCGGGATGGCGGCATGCGCCATGTAGAGCGTGCCGAAGAAATTGACGCGCATCACCCGTTCCAGCGCGGCGACGTCCGAGTCGGCGAAGGCGCCGCGCATCGATACGCCGGCGCAGCAGAGCAACACGTCGAGCCGGCCGAAGCGTTCGAACGTGGACTCCACGGCGCGCTGACACTGCGCGCGCTCCGAAACATCGGTTGGGACGGCGAAAGCCTCTCCTCCGCGTTCGACCGCCTCCTTCACGACGATTTCGAGCTTGTCGACGCTGCGGGCAGCCAGACCGAGGTGCGCGCCGGCTGCCGCCAGCCGCAGCGCGGTGGCCCGGCCGATGCCGGAGGACGCGCCGGTAATCAAGACGACCTTTCCCGCGAAAGCTTTCATGCAGCGATTATAGAAGGCCGGGTAGTGTTGCCGCTTGCGGCTTCGCAGTCCGGCGCCGCGAAGCCGCAAGCGGGAAGCGCGCAAGTTTTCACGGATTCGGCGTTCAGCGCGTATCATTCCGGTACGCCGCGCTGTAACCTCGACCCCAGGCGGGCCGTTCCGCGCTTCACGTCCGGGGCCACGCACCTGACCATTCTCAACCGGGAGGAAACCCTCATGCGTCGAACGTATCTTTTCCTCGGCCTGATCCTCGCGACGACCGCCACCGCCGGCTTCGTCTGGCGCAGCAAAGCTAACCAGGCGCCGCCGAAAGTGGCCGTCACCCCGCCGGACGAACCGGTCGAAACCGCGCAGCCTCGGCCTTTGCCGCTCACGCAGGTCGTGCTATTCAGCAGCGGCGTCGCCTACTTCCAGCGCGAAGGCACCGTTGATGGCGACGTCCGCGTCGATCTCACCTTTCCGGTCGGCGACGTGAACGACCTGCTCAAGAGCCTGGTGTTTCACGACCTCGGCGGCGGCAAGATCCGCGCCGTCAGTTACGACGGCCAGGAGCCGGTGGACAAGACCCTGAAGGCATTCGCCCTCGACCTGACCATGAACCCGACGCTTGGCCAGCTGCTCAACCAGGCCCGCGGCGAAAAGGTCGAGGTGGCTCTGCAAAACGCCGGGAATCAGCCCGCCAATCTCTCCGGCGTCATCATGGGCATGGAGCAGCAACAACAGCCCGACGCCAAGGACAAGATGCACGAAGTGGACGTGCTCAACCTCGTCTGCGCCGAGGGAGTTCGCGCCGTCCCGCTCAGCCAGGTGAGCCGTTTTCGCTTCCTGAATCCGACGCTCGACGCCGAGTTCCGCAAGGCGCTCGACGTGCTGGCGGCGACGCACAACACGCAAAAGCGCACCGTCAGCCTCCACTTCACGGGCGAAGGCAAGCGCTCCGTGAAGCTCGGCTACGTCCTGGAAAACCCGATCTGGAAGACGAGTTACCGACTCATGCTGGAGAAGGGCAAGGCGGCGTTGCAGGGTTTCGCCGTCGTCGAAAACACGACCGACGAAGACTGGAAGGACGTGCGCCTCGTGCTGGTCTCGGGCCGGCCGATCTCGTTCCAGATGGATTTGTACCAACCGCTCTTCCTGCCCCGGCCGACGGTCGAGCCGGAACGATTCGCCTCCTTGCGGCCGCCTGTTTTTCAGGGCGACTTGGCGGGCGGGCAATTCGGCGGCGGTCAGTTCGGTCAACTCGGCCAGCTTGGTCAGCTCGGGGGCCAACTCGGTCAGTTCGGTCAACTCGGACAGCTTGGCCAGATCGGCTGCCACGGAATGGGTGTGATGCCCTCCTTGCCTGCGCAACAGCAGATGAACGGACGCTACCAGATGCAGAACGGATTACTGAACCAGCCGGAGCCACGGGTGCGCCTGTCGTTCGAGGAGATGCAGCGGCGCCGCCAGGAACAGAAGGCTCACGAGGCGGAAGCTGCGAAAGTGGGCGAAGCGGTCGCCGCCGCGGACAGCAGCGCCATCGACGCGGCGTTTGAAGCCCAGGGCGCGGCCGAGCAGTACAAGTATCTCATCGAACAGAAGCTGACCCTGCCCCGGCAGAAGTCGGCCCTGCTGCCCGTCGTCACCCATGCGGTCGATGCGGAGCGGGTCAGCATTTACAACCCCTTCGTTAACGTCCGTTTCCCACTGCTCGGCGTCCGCTTCCGCAACACGACGGGGTTGCATCTCGCCCAGGGACCGGTGACAGTCTTCGACGGCGGTGAATACGCCGGCGACGCCCGCCTGCCCGACCTGTCGCCCGACGAGCTGCGCCCGCTCGGCTATGCCGTCGATCTCGCCATGGAAGTGAAGATCACCGACGACTGGACGATCGGCCCGAAGGTCACGCTCGACCCGCGCGACGCCAAAAACCTCAACGTCGAGTTCGACAAACGGCACACGCGGAAGTACCTGATCCGCAACCGGTCGAAGGAAGACCGCCACGTTCTCGTCGATCACCCGATCCGCGAGCATTTGCAGCTGCTCGACAACAACAAGCCGATCGAGACGACGCGCAGCCGTTACCGCTTCCTCGTCGAAGCGCCGGCCGACAAGACGACGACGTTCGCCGTCGCCGAGGAGGAACACTCGACCGCGACGGCGCCGTTCGCCGTGAACACGGGAGAAAAGGGTGAGCACATTCATCACGCGTCGGCACTCAACATTCGCCTGGAAATCATTCGCCGGGAACCGACCTCCGAGCTGGTGAATGTGAAAATCGACAAGGGCGTGATCGTGGTCTCGACCCGTCTCGTGCAGGAAACGGCCTACCGCGTCAACCACGGCACCGGCCAGAATCTGCAGGTGTCGCTGCTGCACAACACCCAGCCCGGCCGGTCGGTCGATGGCGGGAAGAAACTGGGTGAGAATAGCACACTCTATCGCTTCGAGTTTGAAGTGCCGGGCCGAATCGGCGAACAGCTCGTGACGGAGCGCTGGATCGTCGCGCGGCGCGACCTGAACTCGACGGAGGAGGAGCTTGCCCAATTGCAGGCGAGCCAGGTGGTCGCCCCCAAGGTCAAGGCGGCCCTGGGTACGATCCTCGAGCGCCAGACGGCCAGGAATCGCGTGATGGAGGAGGCCGTGGAATTGAAACAGAAGCGAACCGCAATCACGGAGGAACAGACGCGCTTGCGAGCGAACATCGACAAGGTGCCGCGAGAGTCGGCGGCGTTCAAACGCTACCTGGAGAAGTTCGACACGCAGGAAACCGAGCTGGAGAAACTGCACACCGCCATCGAGGCGAAGCAGGCGGAGGAGAAACGCTTGCAGCGCGAGTTTAACCTGTTCATGAAAGGGTTGAGCGTCGAGTGAGTGTCTGTCCCGCAAGTAGATTCTACGAGCCGCGACCGGTAGGGAGCGTTGGCGCTACGCTACGAAAAACGCTCCCGAACCGGCGCGGCTCGGAGGAAACAACCCCTTCCGGGACAGACTCTGAGCGCTCGACCAAAGCGAGCCTCCCGCGTCCGCGGGGGGAGGAAGTCGAGACGGCTCCCTCCCCCCGCGGACGCGGGAGGCTCGCCACGTGCCGACGCACCGTCTCAGTTCATTCCCGCCGCCGAAGGGTCAAGGCCGATCACCGCGAGCGCCAGTTTCACGAACTCCGTCGAGAGGCGCTTTCCCAGGTCATCCACATCGAGACACGTCTTGCGCCAGGTATCGGCTGTCGTACCGGGGGCACACGGCGGCGAACAGGCCTCCACATAAATCTTCGCCTTCGGCTCCGTGCCGCTCGGCCGTAGCACCAGCTTCGCCCGGTCGCCGAGGCGGAACACCAGCACATTGCGCGAGGCGGCGTCGGTCGCTCCCTTGAGCGGTCCGAAGCGGCCGTCCTCGTCGCGCAAGTCCTCAAACGCCGTCACCGCCAGGCCGGCGATCTCCCGCGGCGGCGCCTGGCGCAGCGCGTCGAGCATTCGACCCATCTGCTGTTTGCCCTGCAATCCGGCCATGAACACTGGTACGCCGA
>JBBQPD010000567.1:0-4802 GCA_038331535.1 Gemmatales bacterium
CGATGGCGGGTCGGGCAACCAGGGCTCTACGTATTTCCAAACCTCTTCGGGAACGTCGGCGAACTTGGCCTCCATGCCCAGTAGAGATCACGCCCAGCTACGCCTCGCAACTTTTCGACAGGTTCGGGGAGGCGCTCTAAGTATTGTCGCCGCGGCTCTCATGTCTGGCAACGATCTCGCGTTCAGCGGCGGGCGCAAGCCCCGTCCGCTGCAACACGCGGTTGGGCAGCGGCGAACCTCGGCCTTCAAGTAGGTGACAAGTCACCAGTTGCGCTCACCGCGTATACCGTGAACTTGTGACGGGTAGAGATTGCCGCTTCGAGGGCCATCAACGCCGGCGATAGTTCGAGAGCGAATGCGTGCGGACTCCGCCCGCCTTGGATTCCGGTGTTCAGACATCGGTCGAGACTCGTGTTCCACAGCTGTCGCACTTGTTGAGGGAGCGCCTCGATCATGCCCGCGTAGCGTCGAACGGCATCGTCGAGATCCTTTTCGCCCGGATCCAGTTCGAGCCAGAGGGTGTGACGTCCGGAATCCACGGAGTTCCGAAGAACGGCGACTCGTGAACCCAAATGCTCAAGGAGGGGCGTCAACTCGAAGTCGGAGACCACCTCGAGCTCCGTACCCAGCCGAGCCGTCTCATCGAAGAAGCGTCCGTCCGATTCCACTGCGTTCCTGTACGCACAACGATCTCGTGTTCAGCAGCGACGCGCAAGCGTCGTCCGCTGCAACGCGCGGTGACCCGCGTTTACCGAGTCGCCACGCGACACGGCGCTTGACCGCTACTTCGAGCAGCCCGGACAGGGCACCAATACGTCGAAGAGACCTGCCGTGATCGCCTTCGATGTGCTGCCGGCGCGGACGGTTCCCGCGAACGTGCCCTTCAGGTGGCCGTCCGGCTTCTGCTCGTTGATCTCGACGGTGATGGTGCAGACGCCGTCGGGCGTCGAGGTGTCGTACCCGGTCATACCGTCGGCCAGCACGATCGCCTTCGAGGAGTAGTCGCGCGGATCGCAGCTATACGTGCCGGGCGCCGCAGCGAACGGCAGGAACAGCGTCAGGATCATGCCATTGCCGGTGCCCTGGACGAAGATGACGTCCCCGAGGCCCTTGGTGATCAGCTCGTTGCTGAAGTCCGTCTGCGTCCCGTCAACCGCGGCGCTGAATTCCGTGCCTCCCGTCGTGCCCGCGTCCATGCCGCCGTTGGATCCGCCCTGGCCGGCGCCGCCGGTTCCTCCCCCGTTGACGCTACGGCCGCATCCGAGGACCAGGAGCATCGAACCGACGGCGAGCGTGCGAATCATGGATATCCTTCGCTACAGAGGGTGGCACAGACTGCGGCCCGGCTCGGGTGCGCCCAAGGTGAGAGGCATTGTAGTGCAACGTCCACACTGTCGGTAATCGCCCAGCCAACTATGTCCGGATAACGATCTCGTGTTCATCGGCGGCGCCCATCTGCCCGACGCTGAGACTAGAAATGCCGTACGACACCACCACGCGCCAGTCGGTAGCGAAAACCACAAGCTCAAACGAGCCCGCCTCCGCGGACGGCATTTCGTCGCTCTTGACTACCTCGTCGGCATCATCAACGGAGTACATGGCAACGTCCCCTCTGGCTAACGATTCCGCGTTATCCAGCGCACTCAACAATGTTGCGATGCGGATGGAGCTCGATCAGCGCGTGGACGAACTCTCGCAGAGAACGGCCGCAGGACGGACATCGGAGATCGCCTGGCTTGAGTTCCGCCGCCTGAACACCGCAACCGGGGCACCACCATGTGCCGCCGATACCGAACGAGAGTGGCTCGTCTCGGGGTACACGAGACCTGTCGACGAAGGATTCCTGAAGACCACGCTCAAGGTCACGTGACAGCCCCATGTCTCCACGCTCGCAGGCGAGTTCCCCCTCGGGCCGCCTCGCCAGAACGTCACCGCACTTTGGGCAATACATCGTCTCGCTCCTGGATGGTCAACGTTATGGCGTTAACCCGCGACCGCGCAAGCGGCCGTCGGGTTCAACGCCGGTATGGACGGCCGGCCCCGGCAAGGCGCTCGAAGTCGTCCATTCCCGGGAGCCGCCTAACGCCCGCACTCGACATGGAGGTCTTGTCTGGTGTGGGCTCAGGGATGAAGGGGTCGTTGCCGACAAGATCAATTTGGACGACCAGAACGGAACCCTGATCCGACGTGACCTTTCGAGGGTCATGACAGAACACGATGTGCCATCCCCACGGAAAGCCGTCGCGAATCTTCCGAGATACCCCGCAAGCGCGCGGAAGGAGGTCATGGGCTCGGCTAGACACGAAAGCCTCCAGGGTCATTCCGGGGGGCGGACTGTCTATCACCGCCTTCACGTCCGCGTCGACGGGGTCAACGAAGCCGTTCACCCGGACGTACCCCTCCGCACGTGCCACGACCTCCGATTCTGTAGCCAAATGGGGAGGCCCGACGGTGCTGGCGATCGTCAGCAGTTCCTCGTAACCAATGTCGTCTCCAGTGGAACCGCTGAGGATCGCAACCTCGCCGTCGCCGAGTTCGATCTGTGCAACGATTCTCCGCTCGCGACGCGCTCCCTCGATGCCCCCACTCACCAAGGCCCTCTCCACCACGACACGTCTTCCGCTGAGACGGAATGTGCCGGCTCGCCATGCTTCGGACTGGTGTTGGTCCGACATCTCTGGGTCGGGAGGCACAGGGCGCAGGTGAAATCCCCCGGGGTCCGACGGATCGGATTCACGAGAGACGCAGACATCACGCCAGCCGGACGTGCGCCAATTCCCCTTTTCCCAGCAGCCGTATTTGTTCCGCGGACGGTAATCGGGGCCGAGGCGCAGCGTCAGGGTGTCGGGAGTGGCGACAGCCACCCAGTCTGCCGGCACCGGCAGCGGGGCCGCTGAGATGGGCAGACGCGGAACTACCCTATCCATCCATCCAACCCACTTCGGTTGCAGTGGGCCACGCCGGGCACATCCGGCAACGGACAACATGAGGCCCGCCAGAATCAAACGGCAGAGTACCGACCAATCCAAAAATGCACGCCTCATCGCAGTCCGTCCAACGATACTGCCGTTCAGCGCCGGGTGCGAGAGGGAGCGCAGAGACCGACGCGCCAGTCCGCTGCAACGGCGGTTATCCGGCGCCCGGCCCTTTCATCCGCTCGGTCCACGGGCGATCAACGAGCCTCGCTCCGTACGCCAGCAAGATCATTCCCGCGACAACTACGGGAACGTCCATGCGATAGCTCTCGACGGACAAGAAGAAGCTGATGTGAATGGGAAAGCAGGACGTCCCACCGGCGAGACCAAAGACGACCAGCACGAGACCACCGATCTGGCAGAGCCTCCCGCGCCGGCGCACGACGCCACGCACGGAAGCCGGATCGCCGTTGATGAGGTCGAACCCGCACACGCAGATGGTGCCGTCCTCAGGATTGAGGAGACCGCAGCGCGGGCATTTCTTCATCGTTGCGTCCATGTCCGGATACGATACTGCCGTTCAGCGGCGGGGCGAAGCCCCGTCCGCTGCAACAGCGGTATGGGCAGCGTCCACGATGCTGAAGCTGCTCTTGCCATGACACAGGAACCGCCCACCCTGGAGTCCGCGGAGCGGGCCAGGATGGCTTCCGACAACGGAGGCCAGTCCTGCGCGAGGCCAATTGAAAATGGAACCCTTGCTGTCGTATGGACCGAAGAACAGAACGCCCTCCTCAGAAACTGTCACCGCGGACGCCCCGTGGAGGACCACATCGGTCGTCCTCACGCTTTGCTCGAACGTCTTCACGTCGAGGCTGACGAAGGGGAAGCCTTCGTACGGGAAGAAGGCAATTCGCGTGTCGCTCTCCCAGCACGCCGCGTAGCAGTCCGAGACATCAACCGCACGCGGTCCCAATGCCGACACGTATCCCGCGCCAAACCTGCCGCGGGCGTCGAAGATCGCCAGCCCCTCACTTGCCGGCGAGGTCCCGCTGTACACACCTTCGTCGAAGTAGGTGACGACGATTTTGTCCCCCTTCGCCAGTACGTCCCGGATTCCGCCGCCCGCGACAAACTCCAGGAGATCCGACCGTTGCGGATCGAGAATCCACCCATTGGCTCGTCCGACCGCGGTCCGCGAGTCCACGAGGACGCAGCGTCCTCGCTCAAGCCAGCGGATCAGGGGAAACCGAACTCCCGCGGGAACTGCCACGCAACTCGATGGCGTTCGAATCCACGAGCGCGGGCCGTTGCGAAAGACCCCCACCCACTCGTCTTCGAGGACGTCGATATCGACGAGGTCGCCCCATTCCGGGTCGAGACTGGTGAATGTTTCCCGGGTCACAGCAGGTCTGCCCAACGCTATCGTGTTCATCGGCGGGGCGCAGCCCCCTCCGCTGAAACACGTGGCTGGACAGCTCCTCGCGCGGTACGTGGACTCATCGCGCGCACCCCTCGTGTCGCGGACCCACTAACCGCCAGCCGCGTTCCGTGAGTCGGGCCCTTCCTTCAACCTCTGGTCCGCAGCCCCCGAGCACGCCTTCGGAACTCGCGGAGTATCCCTTGAAGGTGACGGTCTTCTCATCGGTAGCTGTCAGGGTGATCTCAAGATAATCCGTTGCGACGGAGCCGGGGCGAGGCCGCGTATCAGCGCCGACGTAGCCGCCCTGGCAGCGATCCCCACGCTTGAAGTGCGTATTCCGGCCATCGTGATCACCCAGATCGGTCCATCGTGATCACCGGGATCGGCCATCGTGATCGGAGCGAAGCGACGCTGGCTGTCCGCTGATTATTTGTCGGTGTTCTTGGGCTCCTTGGTTTCTGGGCCTC
>JBBQPD010000568.1:0-4793 GCA_038331535.1 Gemmatales bacterium
GCGCAGACTGGGCGTGGCTTCAACCCCTTCGGGGCACCTCAACCGCAAGCCGCGCCGCGCGAGGATCGTATCCGCGTCGTCCCCGACAACAACACGAACTCGCTGCTGATTCGGGCCACGCCGGTCGATTTGTTGACGATCCGCAAGTTGTTGCGCACGCAGATCGACACGGACGACACCAACACGAACACCACGGCCATGAAGCCGTTTACCGTCGGCCCGCTCAAGTACACCAACGCCGTCGAGGTTTCGACCTGGCTGAAGGAAGTGTTCGCTCAGCAGACGGGCAGCACGGCCCGCAGCGCCCAGGTCGGCGGCTTCGCCGGCTTCGGCTTCGGCGGCTTCGGCGGCCGCGGCGGCCAGCAGCAGGATACGGGCACGAAGCCCATCACGCTGTCGATCGGCGTCGATGACCGGACGAACACCCTGCTCTTGTTGTGCAACGAACGGATGGCCAAGGACATCGAAACCCTCGTCCTGAAGATGGACGACGCGGCCAAGGACCATCAGAAAACGGTCAAGGTGATCTCGACCCAGGGCGTCGATCCGATCCTGTTGCAGCAGGCGCTCACCCTCTTCGGCGCGGCCCGGCCGACGACGGGGCCGGGTTCGATGAACCAGGGCGGTCAGCAAGGCGGCTTTCAGGGCGGCCAGCCAGGCGGCTTTCAGGGCGGTCAACAGGGTGGCTTCCAGGGCGGCCAGCCAGGCGGCTTCCAGGGCGGTCAGCCAGGCGGCTTCCGTGGCGGCCAACAAGGCGGCTTCCCGGGCGGTCAGCCAGGCGGCTTCCAGGGCGGTCAACCGGGCGGCAACCGCGGCGGCGGTCGCGGAGCAGGTGGTCCCACCGGCATGAATGTCTCGCCTGGAGGGTCAGGTTTTTTCGCGGACCGGGTCAAGGATGACCCTGAGCTGACCGACGTCGTGTTCGATCCGCACCATCTCTACAACGCGCAGCCTGTGAACAGCGGTGTCCCGGCCGGCCCCAATGCCGACCGGGCGCCCGCCTCGCTCCTGGCGGTCAACTATCAGGAAGCACAACCGCAGCCGATGCCGGCCGCCGAAGCGGCGCCGATCACCGGGCCGCGCGCCAACATCAACGCGGTGGCGCTGCCGGAAATCGGCCTGCTCATCCTCACCGGCAACACTCCGCAGGACGTGGCCGAGGTGGTCAAGATCATTGAGGCCATCCGCGAGGCTGGCAAGAACGCCGCGGTCGAGATCCGAATGGTGCCGCTCGAACAGGCCGACGCCACCGCCGTCACGAACTATCTGAACCAGCTGTATCAGCGCGTCAATCTCCAGGCGAACGGCAATTCGGCGACCCTGGTCGGGCCGCGCACTTCGACGACGCAGCTGCCGTTCGCGCAGATTTCGCAGACGCAGTCGCAACCGGCCTCGGTGGCTTTCATCGCCTTGCCGCGCTTCAATGCCATCCTCGTCGCCGCGCCGAAGTCGCAAATCGACAAGGTTCTTCTCCAGATCAAGAACCTTGACGTGAAGAACCCCGCGATCGGCCAGCTGACGTCGTTCGCCTTGAAGAACACGTCCGCCGCCCGCGTAGCGACGCTCATCACGAACTTCTGGAACCAGCGCTACATCGGCGAAGGGGCCAACCAGCACCAGATTCGCGTCACCTCCGAGGATATCACGAATTCGGTCCTTGTGCAGGCGGCGCCGGCCGACCTGGAAGAGATTGCGGGGCTTATCAAGCACATCGACACGACGCAGCCAGAATCGGCCAACGAACTACGCATTGTCACGCTGAAGACCGCATTGTCGGACGACCTGGCTGCCTTGTTGCAGCAGGCCATCAACGCCGGCATCGCGGCCCCGGTCCAGCAGACGCCCGCCGCTCCGACTCCTGGAGTACCCGGCGTCCCCAATGCTCCGACGCCCGGCCGTCCGACCACCACACCGGGCGCCACCGTCGGAACAGGGACGAAGGCCATCACCCTGCGCTTCGTCTCCAAGCTCGGACAGTCCGCGACGAGCCTGTTGGAAGACATTCACATCATCTCGGAGCCGCGAACCAACAGCCTGCTCATCTCCGCGCCGGAGAAGACGATGCAGCTGCTCCTGAATCTGATCGCCGAGCTGGACGTGCCGCCGAAAGCGACGGCGGTCGTCAAGGTGTACACCCTGAAGAAGGGCAACGCCGCCACGATGGCCAACATGCTCCAGCAACTGTTCCTCGGCACCGGCCCCTCCTCGACGACCACCGGCGCGCCGCGAGCACCCGGAGCACCGGGCGCGCCAACCGTGACGACCACCAGCGGTACGGGCCAGCCGCTTTCGTTCTCGATCAGCGGCGTGACGCCGGAAGGGGCGCCGATCATCAGCGTGCGTCTCACGACCGACGACCGTAGCAACAGCATCATTTACGCGGGCAGCGAGAATGACGTGCGCATCATCGAGGCGCTGCTGAGCAAACTCGACAACTCCGACGTGGAAGAGCGGCGCAACGAGGTTTACGCGCTGCGGAACGCGAGCGCCGCCGACGTGGCCAACTCCCTGAACACCTTTTTCAGTGGGAACCTCGGCGTTGCTTCGCGCGGCGGCATCCTCACCACCTTTGAGGACTACCAGCGCGAAGTCGTCGTGGTGCCGGAGCCGATCACCAACAAGCTGCTCATCAGCGCCTCGCCGCGCTTCTTCGCCGAGGTCTACCGGATCGTGAACGAGCTGGACAGCGAGCCGCCGCAGGTCGTCATCCAGGTGATGATCGCCGAGGTGGACCTGAACGGCACCGAGGAATTCGGCGTCGAATTCGGCCTGCAAAGCCCGGTGCTCTTCCAGCGCGGCGTGATCCCCGCCGCGAACGCCCTCGGTAACGGCACGATCTCGTTCGCCAACGCCGTGGGCGGACTGGTCCCCCCGGGCGTGACCGTCAACAGCACCACCAATCCGGCGGCCCAACCCGGTTTCAACTTCACCGCGGGCGCGCCGGCCCTGGGTAACAATCCGCTTGTGAACCCGGGCATCGTGGGTCTACAGGGGCTTGGCGCCCTCGGCGTCGGCCGGGTGTCGCCGACCTCCGGCGTCGGCGGCTTCGTCTTCTCGGCGGCCAGCGACAGCTTCAACCTGCTGATCCGCGCCCTCAAGACGCAGGGACGTATCGACATCCTCAACGGCACCCAGATCATGACGCTCGACAATCAGTCGGCTGGCATCCTGGTCGGCCAGAGCGTGCCCTACGTCACCGGCAGCAATATCTCGGCGCTCGGCAATGTCACGAACAACATCGCCTACCGCAACGTCGGCGTGCAGCTCCAGGTGACGCCGAAGATCAGCCCCGACGGCAAGGTGCTCATGCGTGTGCTGCCGGAGGTATCGTCGATCGCGCCGACGACCATCAACCTCGGCAACGGCGTCAACGCGACGGCGTTCAACGTGCAGAACGTCGAGACAACCGTTCTGGCCCAGGACGGCGAGACGGTGGCCATCGGCGGCCTGATGTCCAAGCGCGATCAGAAGAACGAGAACAAGATTCCGTGGCTGGGCGACCTGCCCTTCGTCGGGTCGGCGTTCCGCTACCGCACGCAGCTCAAGTCCAAAACCGAGCTGATCGTCATCCTGACGCCGCACGTCGTTCGCAACCGCTTCGACGCCCAGCGCCTGCTGTGCGACAACGCCAAGAAGATGAACTGGTGCCTCACCGACGTCGAGCGCTTGCACGGCCCGATCGGTCTGGAGAATTGCTCTCCCGCCGGCTGCGGCAACACCGTGGACGGCGCGCTGCCGCAGCACCCGCTGCTGCCCGGCGCCATCCAGATCAACCCGCCGGCGGAAACGATCCCGCAGCCGCGCATGGTGCCGGTTCCCGGCCCCACGGTCCCGCCGCCGCAGGCGCAGCGCTCGACGGCGCCGGCGGTGATACCGGCCAGTCTCTCCTCCGCGGCGCCGCCTCCGGGAATGACCCAACTGGTGCCGGCGGCGCCGCGTTAGGCGACTGCCCCAGAAGTGGATTTTACGAGCCGCGACCGTCCGGGAGCGCGGGGAACGCGCCCAGACGGGCGCGGCGCGGAAAACACAACGCCGTACGGGATGCCGGCAAGGAAAGGAATCCAAGCCATGACAATGCTTTCTCGCACGCCAACGAAGCAGCGGGCCGGGGGAATAGTTCTCGCCGCGTTGCTTTTAGGATCGACCGGCTGTATCGGGCTGGACGCTTTTGTGGCGAAGCCCGATGGTCCGCCGAAGGGGCCGGTGTGCAAGGTGGTGACGACCTGGATTCCCCAGGTCGTTATGACGCCGGACTCGGTCCATAATGGCCAGCCGATGCCGTGCCTGGCCGGCCGCGTTTATCTCTTCACCTCGGATTTGACGCATCTCGTCGCGGCCGAAGGAGCGCTCTTCGTCGATCTCTACGATCCGAGCATCCTCGACCCGGAGACGCATCAGCCGAAATGGCTGGAGCGTGTGATTTTTGACCAGGACACGCTCAATCAGAAATTGTTGAAACACGACCAGTTCGGCTGGGGGTACACGATGGCCTGCCCGTGGGGCACCTACCGACCGGATATCGGTCGCCTACAAATTCGCGTGGTTTACCAGCCGAAGGACGGGATGGCGCTCTACTCCGATCCGGCCCCCGTAACGCTCGCCGGGCAAGGCGACCAGCCGCAGATTTCACAGGCGATGAATGTGAAGCATTGAGGGTAAGCGGCTTGCCGTTTCGCGCGTAACGGCAAACCCGTTTCGCGCGCTAAACCCAGCTATTCGTATTGCCCCACACCGACGGTCACGGGCGAATCTTATATCAATACAGGACGCGCCCTTCCCCCGACAGGCGGTAC
>JBBQPD010000569.1:0-4782 GCA_038331535.1 Gemmatales bacterium
TCGATAATCGCCTGCAAATCGAGGGAAACGTCGGCGTCGCCTGCCCGCAGTGGGATGTTGATCGCGGGCAGTTTTTGCGAGAGCGGCATCGAGTAGACTTCCGCCTGGTATCGAATCCAGGAGCGGCGGACGCACGCCATATACGGCGTGCGCTGCTCCGGTGCGATCCGCGCGAGCGGGACTGCAAGTACATGATTCCCGCCGCGAGCCAGGTCGATCTCAACCAGACTGGTGTCGCTGTTACATATCTCACGTTGTTTGTGGAGATACTGAAGTCTCCCTGCCACCGTCATTTTGTTGGTCGGGCTAAGAACTTCGATGACCGTGACAACGCGATTGCCGCTACTGGCGTCGATAATCTCGATGTACCCTTCCGTTGGAAAATCCGCGAGCAGTTCGACGAGCATCGGCTTGCCTGCTCCCGCGGTCGCGAGCGTCGCGATCCCGCCGCTTCTCTCTTCTGGCCGGTATTCGACGACGCGCAAATCGGGATAGAGCGAATTGTCGCTGATTCCTTCTGGCGTTTCGAGAACGATGCGCTCTTCCACCCTTGCGCGTAGGTCGGCCGGCAATGTTACTTGGATTTCATCGCTCACATAGGTAATTAGTCGATGGTGTACGTCACGCCAATGCTCTTGCAGGTACGGGTCCATTCCGGGAAAAGGGCTAGGCATGGATCGGCCTCCGTTTCGGATCAGGACGGGACATCCGTCCGCTGATTCTATCCCGGCTGGAGCCAAACACGAAGAGATCCTTTCGGCCTACTCACGCAGCGCCCGCAGCAATCCCTCGGCTTTGTGCAGCGTCTCGGCGTACTCGCCCTCCGGCGTCGAATCGGCCACGATGCCGCCGCCCACCGGGAACTGAATCCAGCCTTTTCCCACGGTAAAGGTGCGTATCAGAATGTTCGTGTCCATCGACCCGTCGAAGCCGAGATAGCCGAGGCTGCCGCAGTACGGTCCGCGCGCCGTCGGTTCCAGCTCGGCGATGATCTCCATCGCCCGCACCTTCGGCGCTCCCGTCACCGAGCCGCCGGGAAACGCCGCCCGCAGTAAATCGACTGGTCCCAGGCCCGGTCTCAGTCGGCCGCGCACTTCCGAGACGAGGTGATGCACCGTCCGGTAACTCTCCAATCGGCACAGCGCCTCGACACGCACCGAGCCGTAGGCGCAGACACGGCCGAGGTCGTTGCGCAACAGATCGACGATCATCACGTTCTCGGCCCGGTCCTTCGCGGAATCCAGGAGGGCGCGTTTTTGCCGCTCGTCTTCCTCCGGTGTGGCGCCGCGCGGCCGGGTGCCCTTGATCGGCCGCGTCGAAACCTCACCCCGGTCCACGCGAAGGAACCGTTCCGGCGAGGCGCCGGCGATCGCGAAGTCCCCGAGGTCAAAATAACCGGCGAACGGCGCGGGATTGCGACGGCGCAGGCGGTCGTAGAGTTCCAGTGGTGGCAGCGTCGCCCGATGCAGGAGGCGCTGCGAGAGATTGACCTGAAAGCAATCGCCGGCGTGGATGTAGTCGATGGCTCGCTGCGCCGCCTTCAAGTAGCTTGGCCGGTCGAAGTTGCTCGTTACCCCCGGCAGTCCGGGCAGTGGATTGAGAAGGCCGGGATCGATAACCTCGAATGTGGTCCGCGCCAGCGAAAGAGGAAGTTCGGCAGCTGGCTCTGTGAGCAGACGCCTCACGCCCTCAAGACGTTGTGCGGCCCGCATGCTTCGTTTTCGCGGGTCGGATTCCGGCAAACCAGTTGAGATGATCCAGGCTCGCCGCTCAGCGTGGTCGAAGGCGACAACCCAATCGTAAAAGCCGACTGCCAGGTCGGGCGTCTGGAACTCGTCGCGCCGAGGGCGGGGCAGACGTTCGATGTGATGGCACAGGTCGTAGCCAAACAGCCCCGCCGCTCCGCCCTGAAATGGCGGCAGGCCGGGGAGAGGGACCGTGCGATACGTTGCGAGCCGGCCTGCTAACGCGGTAAAGGGATTGCTTCGCCTGCATCCCGACTCTCCATCGGTGATGACGCCGCGCCGCGCGGTCATCCAGTCGAAGGGTTGCGCTGTGATGAAGGAATACCGGCCCAATTCGGGATGATCGCCCGAGCTGTCGAGGAACAGCAAATGGGGGAGTGAAGACAGCCGCAGACACGCTTCCCACGGTTCGGGGGCTGGCGTTAGCTCCTCGAACAGAGATTCGACCGGCTCAGAACCCACGCCGTTCATCCGCCTTCCTCGCCCTTCTCTGGCTCGTTCTCCCTTATTTTAGACTGATGGCTGACCTCCGGGACAGTCAGGAACCCCCAGCGAAGCGCCTGGTCTTGCGTGTAGTTTTTTCCCAGCGTCAGCGCCGTCACCGCTTTTGCCATTTCATAGCCGAGATAGAACGCGTGCGCCGGGTCGATGTCCTCTCGTTGTCGCATTGCGTCGAACAGGTCGAACGGATTCTCCCCTTGCAGGTGCATCTTGTTGTTAAGGGCGTGCAGACGGCCTTCTTCAGCGAAGAGCCGGAAATTGCGGTCGGTGACCCGTGCCGCCAACTCGGCCAGGAACGCCGCGCCGTAAGTGCGAACCTTTGGATCGCGCACTAGCACGAGATCGGGCACGAGGTGTTTGGGCAGAACGCGCCGTGTTATCGAATGATGCACAAGGCGGCGAGCGAGAGCCAACTCGCGCACACAGCTGCGGCACCAATTGATGACCTGCGTCGTCAGCACGGAACGAATGCCGACTTCCTGACAGAAGCCGAGTAGCAGCACGTTGAGACCCGCCGAGTCGGCATCCGTCAGTTCCGTCAGGTTGCCGACGCCCATCATCATCTCGGCGTTCGGGTAGCGCCGCCGCACTTCCAGATATCGGCCCAGCGAGGCCGCGAAGCCGAAACCGATCGGCTCGATAACCGGATCGAGCCGAAACGGCACACCCCACGCCAGCAGCTTCTCGACGGTGTGGTCCAGCCCCGCCAACGTGGGAATGTCGTCGGGCAGGACGACGACCTCGCAACCCCAGTCGCGCGCCGCGTCCACGTTGCCGCCGTTGACGCTCAGTACGAGTTCGGCGCCATGACGAATGGCCGCCGCCACCTCGTCGGGATTAAAGCTGTCGATGGAGACGCGATGCCCCGCGTCACGCAAGGCACGAACGCACTCGCCGACGCCGAGCCAGGCGTCGCCGGGATCACAACCGACGTCGATCAGGTCCGCGCCGGCATCGCCCAGCGCGCGCGCCTGAGCCAGAATATCTGTCAGGGCGAGGCGCGGGGCGTGATTGATCTCGGCGATAATCTCGATGTCGAATGCGCTGAGATCGACCGGCGGTCCCGCCGGCGCATTGAAGAAGTCGGGCAGGTCGCGCAGGTCGTTCGGCCCGCGCTCGATGGCGACGCCGGTCGGAGCGGCGATGGCGCCGAGTTCACCCCCACACTGGCCAGGCAGGATAACGCGGGTGACGCCGTCGGGAATGGTGAGGTGCCGGGCGATCCAGGGCGTCGTGGCCAGCGCGATAACGGTGATCGGCAGCACGGTGACGGAGGAACGAAAACCCGCGTGCGAGGTAAGGTCTGCGAGGGTACGGCGCAATGCCGTCTCCGCCAGCTTGCCGGTCACGAAGAGCAGATGCGGACGTTCCATCCCCTCAGCATAACCGTCCAATCAGAATTGAACCACAGAGACACAGAGACACAGAGAAAAACGCGGAAAATGAAGACACCTGTCCTGGCGATTCGGTCGGAAGAATGAAGTCGTCCATGGCACCAATTCTTTCTTTTCTTCGGTTTTCTCCGTGACTCTGTGTCGCTGTGGTTCGTTCTCTTCGGGACCGCAGCACGCGCTCCCGCTACAATGCCCACGGTCAGCGCCCGATTCCGTTCACGAAAGGTTCCTCGCATGACTCTTCGTCCCGTGCGGCGCGCCCTCCTCAGCGTCAGCGATAAATCGGGCCTGGTCGATCTGGCCCGCGGTCTCGTTTCCCTCGGCGTCGAGCTAATTTCAACCGGCGGCACGCGCAAGGCAATTCTTGACGCCGGACTGACGGTTCGCGAAGTCGCCGAGGTGACCGGCTTCCCCGAAATGCTGGACGGCCGGGTCAAGACGTTGCACCCGTTCGTCCACGGCGGCATCCTCGCCGTCCGCGACAATCCCGAACACCAGAGGGCCCTCACCGCGCACGGCATCCAACCGATCGACCTTGTCGTCTGCAATCTCTACCCGTTCGTGCAGACCGTCGCCCGCGGCGCCAGCCACGAGGACGTTGTCGAAAACATCGACATCGGCGGCCCGACGTTGGTGCGCGCGGCAGCGAAGAATTACCACGATGTCGCCATCGTGACCGATCCGGGCCAGTATGCGGAAATCGTCGCGGAGCTGACCGGCCGCAAGGGGGCGCTGAGTCTGGAGACGCGCGAGCGCCTCGCCGCCACCGCCTTCTCCCGCGTCGAGACGTATGACCGGGCCATCGCCGATTACTTCGCCGCACTCGTCGGCACGTCGCCGTTTCCCACGATGCTCACGCGGAGCTGGGAGCGCAAGCAGGAGCTGCGCTACGGCGAAAACCCGCATCAGAAGGCCGCGTTCTACGTCGATCCCGCTGCGTCGCACCCCTGCGTCGCCACGGCCAAGATCCTGCACGGCAAGGAGCTGTCGTACAACAACATCCTCGACCTCGATAGCGCGTTCGGTCTGGTGCGCGAGTTCGCCGAGCCGGCCGCCGTCGTCATCAAGCACAGTAATCCCTGCGGCGCCGCCATTGGCGCCACGCTCGAAGAGGCGTTTCGAAAAGCGCACGAAGGCGATCC
>JBBQPD010000570.1:0-4769 GCA_038331535.1 Gemmatales bacterium
TGTGCGCCAGGCCCGTCAGCTCGAGGATCTCATAGACGCGGTCGCGGGCCTGACCCTTGAAAAGCTGGAACAGCGACGCCAGCACGCCGCGCGACCCGCGCACGGCCAGCGACAGGTTCTCCAGCACCGTCAGGCTGCGGAAGACGTTCGGCGTCTGGAACTTGCGGCCGATGCCGCGGCGGGCGATCTCCTGCTCCGGCACGCGCGTGATGTCCTTGCCCTGGAACAGGACGCGCCCGGCGGCCGCGCGCGTCTTGCCGGTAATCACGTCCAGCAGCGTCGATTTGCCGGCGCCGTTGGGGCCGATGACGACGCGCAGCTCGCCCTGATCCATCGAGAAGTTGAGGCTCTTCAGCGCCTTGAAGCCGCTGAAGCTGACCGTCAGATCCTCGACGCTCAGGATGGTGTTGTTGCCGGCGACAGTCTTGTAATCGTGCATGACGGCCTCACTTGTGAGAAACGGCCAGGGTCTTGTGCGGGTCGTGGGGCGACGTCCTGCCGAGCCGGGCGACCACCCGGCGGAACAGGCCGACGACGCCGTCGGGCAGGAACACCACGACGACAATGAACAACATGCCCAGAATCAGGGGCCAGGCTTGCTTGAACTCGTTATTGGCGTACGTCTTGCCGAGCATGACGAGCATGGTGCCCAGCACGGCGCCGAAGAGCGTCCCGCGGCCGCCGACGGCCACGAGGATGACGATCTCGATGGAAAAGGCGATGCCGAACGAATCGCGTGCCCCGACCGTGCGTTCGGATGCCACGTACACGGCCCCGGCGACCCCGGCCAGCAGTCCGGCGAGGGCGAAGACGAAGGTCTTGTAGATCGCCGTGTTGTAACCCAGCGCCATGACGCGCGTCTCGTTGTCGCGGATGGCCGTCAGCACCCGGCCGAACTTGCTGCCCATGAGCCAGACGCAGACGAGGAAGCTCACCGCCAGGGTCGTGGCGATCAGCAGGAACATGCTCAGGTACGAGAACGTAAACCCGAAGATCGTCAGCCAGGGCAAGCCAGGCATGCCCACGACGCCGCCCGTATAAGCTTGCTGGTTCTCGACCAGGAAGAAGATCGCCAGCACCAAAGTTTGCGTGATGAGCGAGAAGTACACGCCCTTGATGCGCATGCGGAAGACGGTGAAGCCGAACGCCGCGGCGACCAGCGTCGGCAGCAGGACGATCATGGCCAGGGCGATCGGCTGGCTGGCCAGCGGCTTCAGCCAGCCGGGGAACTCCGTCAACCCGCAGCGATACATGTAGTCCGTCAGCGTCACGCCGGGGACGCCGTGGTCGGAGCCTTCCTTGGCGGCCTTGATGAAGCTGAGGTAGTAGGCCATCATGTAGCCGCCGAGGCCGAAGTACAGCCCCTGTCCCAGGCTGAGCAGGCCGGTGTAGCCCCACACGAGGTCCACCGTCATGGCGAACATGCCCAGTGCGAGCCAGCGGCTAAAGAGCGGCAGCCAGTAGCGGTCGTCGTGAAACAGGGCGGCCGGCACATACAGGCTGAGCAGGAACACGACCATCGCCAGCCACAACACGAGGCGGCCGCCCAGCGCAGGCGGAGGCAGCGCCGCCGTCGGAGGCAGCGTCACCATGCCGGCGGGCGGAGCGGTGGTGAGGTGCTCACTCATACGACCGCTCCTTCGGCGCGAAGATGCCGGTCGGTTTGACGAGGATGAAGGCGACCACCAGGAGCAGCACGATCACCTTGGACATCGTCGCGTTGACGAGGACTTTCTCGATCACCCCCTCGCTGGTGCCGATCAGCAGGCCGCCGGCCACGCTGCCGAAGAGCTGGCCCATGCCGCCGGTAATCACGGTCATGAACGCCTCGACGATGTAGTCGGGGCCCATGTTGTATTTCGCCGTGTACAGGTGGCCGAAGATGCAGCCCGCGATGCCCGCCAGGCCGGACGCGAAGGCGAACGTCAGCGAATCCACTCGCCGTGTCGAGATTCCCAGCGCCGCCGCCATCGGCCGGTTCTGCGTGACGGCGCGAATTTGCAGCCCGAACGAGGTCTTGTAGAACCAGAGGTAGACGCCCAGGAGGCAGAGGCCGGTGATCGCGACGATGAATACCCGGTAGATCGGAATCGACACCCCACCCAGGAAGGCCGGTTGCCAGAGGCCGTCGATGGACGCGGGAACGTGCAGCGGCTTGAGGTCGGCGCCGAAGGCGAGCAGCACGAGTTGTTGAATCAACAGACTGACGCCCCAGGTCGCCAGCAGCGTGTCGAGCGGCCGGCCATACAGGAAACGAATCAGGCTTATTTCGAGCAGATAGCCGACGAACGAGACGAACAGGAAGGCGAGCGGAATGGCGGCGAACAGACTCCAGCCCAGGTAGAAGTCCGTTTGCCACGTTTGGCCGAACAGCTTGCCGAGGTTGCGCACCAGGATCGGAATGGCGTTCTTGTCTTCGACGGCGTAGGCCACGTAGGCGCCGAGCATGAGCATTTCGCCGTGCGCCATGTTGATGATGCGCATGACGCCGAACGTGATCGCCAGGCCCAACGCCGCCAGGATCAGAATGGAGCTGAAGCTCAGACAGTTGAACAGCGTGTCGGTGACTTCGGTGCTCAAGGTCGAATCCTTACGCAGTTCAGTACAGGCCCGCGCGGGGCCTGGCGACACGCGCCAGGCCACGCGCGGCGAAAACCTGACATCTACGAGCCGCGACCGTTAGGGAGCGGTTTTAAAGCAGCGTGTCGCCAACTGACGTCTACGAGCCGCGACCGTTAGGGAGCGGTTTTCGCAGCAGCGTGTGGCCAACGCTCCCTAACGGTCGCGGCTCGTAAAAAACAACACCCATCCTGGACGGACACGAAGTACTTAACTCCCGACCGTGACTTCCTTGCCCTTGGTCACGCCCTTCTTGGTCCAGTCGCAGTGCCAGCCTTCGAAGACTTCCTGCGGGTACGGATCGGGCTTGATGAGCTTCGTCGAATGGACGATGTCGAACTGCTTGTCCTCGCGGATTCGGCCCATGAGGAACGGCTTGTAGGTGTGCTGCGTCTCGGGGTCGAGCTTGACCTTGCCGCCCGGCGCGTCGAACTCGATGTTGCTCTTGAACGCCTCGCGCACCTTGTCCACGTCGGTGCTGCCGGCCTTCTTGACGGCCTCGGCCCAGAAATAAACACCGATGTAGGCGGCCTCGATGGGATCGTCCGTGACGCGGTCCTTGCCGTACTTGTCCTGGAACTTCTTCACGAACTCCTTGTTCTTGGCGGTATCGACGCTCTGGTAGTAATTCCAGGCGGCCAGGTGGCCCTTGAAGGCGTCGAGCTTGTCGAGGCCGCGCAGCTCGTCCTCGCCGACGCTGACGGCGCACACCGGCGTCTTGTCCGCCTTGATGCCCTTCTCGGCCAGGGAGTTGTAGAAGTTGATGTTGCTGTCGCCGTTGATCGTGCTGAACACGACGTCCGGGTTGTATTTGACGATGTCCTGGACGTAGGTCGAGTAGTCCTTGTGGCCGAAGGGCGTGTACTTCTCGTGTTCCTTGGTGTCGATCTTCAGGCCCTTCGTCTCCAGGTACTTGACGATGACCAGGTTGGCCGTGCGCGGGAAGACGTAGTCGGTGCCCAGCAGGTACCACTTCTGGTCCTTGACCTCCTTGCCGGTCCGCTTCTTGATGTCCTCGATGAGCCAGTCCACGGCCGGCATGATCTGCTGGTTTGGCGCAGCGCCGGTGTAGACGACGTTCTTGGAGCACTCGTTGCCTTCGTACTGCACCGGGTAGAAGAGGAGGCCGTTGTTCTCCTCGAAGACCGGCAGCACGTTCTTGCGGCTGACCGAAGTCCAGCAGCCGAAGACCGCGACCACCTTGTCCTTGAGGAGCAGCTTCTTCGCCTTTTCGGGAAAGACGTCGGTGAACTTGGACTCGGGATCCTCGACGACGGGGTCGATCTGCTTGCCGAGGAGGCCGCCCGCCTTGTTGATCTCCTCGATCGCCATCAGCTCCACGTCGCGCAGCGAGGTCTCGCTGATGGCCATGGTACCGGTGAGCGAGTGCAGGATGCCAACTTTGATTTTGTTGCCGTCGTCCTTGCCGCCGCAGCCGGACAGCAGGAACGGCGACGCAGCGGCCGCGGCGGCCAGGGTAAGACTGGCGCCGGACCGGCCGAGGAACTCTCGGCGGGACAGGTCGCCTGCGGTCGTTTTCTCAGTCTTCTTCAACGGTGTTTCTCCCAGCTAGGTACGGACCGCTCCCCCGGAGAGGAAGCCAGCCCAAGTTTGAGCCGTCCTGAGAGCAAATTTTGTTCCGGTATTTCGACGACGCAGACGCTCTACCGATCGATCTTCGCTGTAACTACATGAATGCAAAATCTTTGAGAGAAATGATATTTCTGATGTACGCTGAAGTAGTTGCCGCGCGCCTACGCACGAATGCTTAGAATGTATGCGTATTTCGCACAAAACACAGGCATTCCATTTCGTGTACAAAAACACACAGGAAGAGGCGATGCCCTTGATCAGCACGAGAGCAGCTGTCGTTCGCCGCTTGCGGCTTAGCGGTCCGACGCCGCTAAGGCGGATTCAGCGAATTAGCTGGTCCAGTGTGGTATTTACCCCGAAGGGGTTGCATCCCTCAGCCGGGGGTCGCCGCGCAGCGGCGCACCCCCGGCGGGCTGCCGGCTGCGGATCCGGCACGTTCGCCGGGGCTGCGCCTTCGGCGACCCCCGGCAAGGTCGTCCTCCCCCGCCGGGGGTGCGCCGCTGCGCGGCGACCCCCGGCTACCGGATACAACCCCATCGGGGTCAACACGGGACCAG
>JBBQPD010000571.1:0-4768 GCA_038331535.1 Gemmatales bacterium
TTCCAAGATAGCCCATTGGTCGTCCGAAAGGTCGCTGGGATAAGCCTTGCGCATTAGTCTCGCCGATCAGCTGCTCTTGTTGTGTAACTCCTTGCCGCTACGGGATTTTATGGATAAACTGGCTTCTCGGATAGACTCTTACTTCATTATCATGGCGAACGAGCCCACCAAGGACTTGATCACCAGATCTTGCAACCGGGGCCGGAGGTCGGCCAGGAGGTTGGAGTCATCGCCTGCCGCGAGCGCTTGGGCGGGCTTCTTAAGTACTACCACCGCAAAGCGGCCTGAGTTCGAGGCCGTGCGCCATTCCAAACGCCGGTCGATCCCACCCCGATGAGGAATGGGCACGCATGTCCACGCCCCCAGTACCTCACTCAACCACTTCCTCTAAGCCGACTTTTTCGCTGGCGAGCATTCTGGACTCTGTTTTCCGCTCGCTTTCGGCTCGGCTGACTATTTTGACCATACGGGCTTGCGCTTCACGCGCCGACTGCCGCGGACCATCTTTGGAGGAGGCCGACCGATGATTGAATCCCCCCTGCAGGATGAACTCATGAGTGAAATGCGGGCGCAGGCACTTCAGGATACAATCCTGGATGTTCTGGAAGGTCGTTTCGGCACTCTGCCGCCGAACATCGGTACAGCCCTGCGCGGCATTCTGGAGGAAGCTCGTTTGCATGAACTCGCTCGCTGGACAGGACAGTGTGCAGACCTTGCCGCGTTCCGGTCCCGCCTGACCGGCGGCGTCTGAGCCGCGACGACGAACCCCATCATGAACCATGATCCGGCAATATGGCTGCGCCCTGTGCGTCCCCCTCGCGGACAAACATCCACCATAACCACCGACACCGCTGTCGATGACAACGCGTTGTCGCTCCGGGCCAGAGTACGCGGTAGAGCGAACAGCAAAGCACGAAGCGGAGTACCGGCGTGCCCCTTTCGCTTGGAACCATCGGCATACAATCTCCAGGAGTTGACGCAATGAACGCCATTAGCCAGCCGTATTGACCGCGCAATCCCGACCGCGGAAAGGCACGCCATGGACAATGCAAGACAAGCACTCGACGCGCTCCTCACTTCACTCGGCGAGTCATCCCAGTTCGCCGCGTCCGGCGGCGTGACGCCGGTGTTGCCGGGACTGGAAGTGAAAGGCGCCGGTTCGATCGGCACACCCGTCACCGCCGCCGAGGCCAAACGGCTCATCGAAATCGCAAACCAGGCTCCCTACGGCCGCGGCGAGGAGACCATCGTCGATACCAGCGTTCGCCGCGTCTGGCAGATCGAGCCAGCGCGGTTTTCGCTGCGCAATCCCGCGTGGAGCGCGCATATCGACGCGATCGTCGATAGGGTCAAGCAGGAGTTCGGCATCAACCACACAGTGGCGGCGAAACTCTACAAGCTGCTCGTCTACGAGAAGGGGAGCTTCTTCACCCCGCATCGCGATACGGAGAAGACGCCTGGTATGTTCGCAACACTGGTCGTGTGCCTGCCGTCGCGCCACCAGGGGGGAACACTGATCGTCCAGCACGACGGCCAAACGAAGAAGATCGATTTCGGCGGGCCGGACGCCGAGTTCAAGACGCACTACGCCGCCTTCTACGCCGACTGTGAGCATCAGATTACCCCGGTGACATCCGGCTTTCGTGTCTGTCTCGTGTACAATCTCGCGATCGTCCGCACGAAACGACAGCCCTCCGCGCCGCGCACTGCCGATGCAGTCGAGAAGGCGGCACAACTGCTTGAGGCACTGTTCACGGATTCAGCGAGCGATTTGAACCGCATCGTAGTCCCCTTCACGCACAAATACAGTCAGGCCGGCTTCGATCCGCGTCAGCTCAAGGGCGCCGATCGCTCCGTGGCCGACGTGCTGGTGCGCGCCGCCGTGGCGCTCGACTACGAATGCTACTTCGCCCTGCTGACGCACCATCAGTCCGGGGAAGTCGATTACGACACCTGGGGCTATGATCGCTATCGCTCGCGGCGCTCCTACTCCTGGGGAGACGATGAAGAAGATTCTGAAGAAGATTCTGAAGCTAACGATTCGGATTCCGGAGCCGGGATGGGTGAAGTTTTCGACGAAGAGCTGTCGCTCGAACACTGGGTCGACGCGCAGGGCCGCAAGCAGCGGCTCGGTAAAATGCACCTCGAATCAGAAGAAGTACTCGGATTGGACAAGGCGGCGGACTGGTTCGATCATCAGGAGGTCAGCGAAGCGACGGGGAACGAAGGAGCGACGCTGGAGCGCTGGTATCACGGCGGCGCGCTCGTGCTTTGGCCGCGCGACCGCACCTTCCGCATCCTGGCTTCGGAGGGTCAGGCGCTGGCCCTGCCTGAGCTGGCACGCCGCACGAGCCGCGCCAAAACGGACGAGGCACGAGCAGCGTGTCGGCGGCTGGCCGAGGAAATCATCCGACACTGGAAACCACGCCAGCACAGTCTCGAAAAGTCCCATTCCGGTCGAATGCTGGAGCTGCTCGGCAAGATGGGCGACGTGGAGCTCGTTCAACGCTTCGTGCGTGAGGTACTTACCAACGACTTCGACGGCAGCGAAGGAGACATTCTCTTCAAACTGTGTGCGCGTTTCGACTGGGAACCACTGGCCGAACCGATTCGCGACTTCCTTTCCAAGCAGCAACCGAAGAGCCACCTCGCACAACTTGCGGCCATCGTGGCGATCTGCGAAGCGCTCTGCCGCACACCGCCGGCACTGACGCCGGAACGACGCACGGCTTGCGCGGCAATTGCCGATGAGTTGGAGCGCGTCATCGAACGCTGGGACGCGGCGGCGGTCGGCGACTGGTTCCGACGAGAAGAAAAGCGATCCGGCGTCGTGGCGAGCGTCGTCCGAATTTTCGCAGCCATCCCGGCAACGGAGCACCTGGAGTCGTTTGTGGCGCACGTGCTCGCGGATCGGCGGCGCTACGACCTGCACGCCGTGCTGATTCCGGACGTCAAGGCGCTTGCCCCAAGCCTCTCGAAGCTGCCCGCGGCCAAGCCCGCTTACGATCGCCTGCTGGAGCATTGTCTTTCGGAGTTGCGTGCGGCGACCGCCCGACCTATCGAGCCTCCGACGGATTGGAGCCGACCCGCGGAACTGAAGTGCAAATGCGAAGACTGCCGGATGTTGAGCCGATTCTTGCAGGACCCCGAGCAAAAGGTAGGGCGTTTCCCACTCCGCAAGGAACGGAGGCAGCATCTCCATGGGCAGATCGACGCGCATCGGTGCGATTGCACTCACGTCACGGAGCGCAGAGGTTCGCCGCAGACGTTGGTATGCACGAAGACGCAAGCATCGTACGAGCGACGGGTAAACCAGTTTGCCGTGGACACGACGTTGCTTGCGGAACTGGAGGCGCTGAACGGCGGCGCGACCAGCACGGCCGTGACGCGCGCGCCGAAACCGCGAAAACCGAGAAAGAGATAATGGGCGAGCAACTTTTACCTGAGTGCATTCTGTAATGGAGCATTCACGTGGCAAAGAAGAAACGCAAAGCGCGGAAGGACGAGCCTTGGGCGGAAGCGAAACGACTCTGCCGACTGTCGGAAGAAGACGTGCGCATGGCCAAGGAACTGGGCATGGGCCCGGACAGCCTCATCAAGAATCGCCCCAGTCCCAGCCAGCAGTGGAAGCTGCCGATCAAGGACTGGATCCGCGAACTGTACGCCAAGAAGAAGCCCGCGTCACCATCGTCGCCGGCGGCGGAACCGCGGCTGGAACTGCCGATGGCCGCTCCGGACCCCGATGCATCCGCGGATCTCGATCTGGATCGCGATGAGTTCGACCTGGTCGACGACCGCTTCGAAGATGATCCGGACCTCGAACGTCTCGAGGACGAACCCGACGACGAGAGGGGCCCATGGTTTGAGATGCGTCGATCCGGCCCTCCGGATTCGCGGGAGATTGCGGACCAGAACAAGGCGATGCAGGGTCGCCAGCAACAGTTTCGCGTTGCGGCCGAGTATGTCGCCCGGGCGTTCTCCGAGTTCGCCGAGGTGCAGAAGGTTGTGTTATTTGGATCGGTGGCGGTGCCGTTGAAGAAGGAGGTGCCGCGGTTCAGCGAATTTCGCCGCTACGGCATCGAGGTTTACCACGAATGCAAGGACGTCGATTTGGCCGTCTGGCTGACGCGTCTCGACAACTTGCACGCTCTCGGCCGGGCCCGCGGCCAAGCAGTGAATCGACTCCTTACGGAACGCAATATGGGGGTGGCTCATCATCAGGTGGACATCTTCGTGATGGAGCCGGGTACCGACCGTTATCTGGGTCGGTTATGCACATTCGGTGAGTGTCCCAAAGGCAAACCGGAGTGTCTGGTGCCCAGCTGCGGAGCGACGCTGTTTCTCCAGCAACACAGCGCTTTTCGGCTCCGGCCGGAGGCATTCGCTTCGAACCGAACCGTCGTTCTCTTCGAGCGCGTAGCGCGACCGCGCTCGACACACCCAGCGGACACGAAAGGCGCTGAATGAGCCGGCCGCGGCCGCATCGTGAACGGAGTGTATGATTCACCAGCGCTGAGGCGGGCGGGATGCACACGAGCGGCTCTTACACCGAAGTCATGTCGCTTCAGAATATGACGGTTAGTTGATCTCTCAGTTTGTTTCCCGACCCATTCCACCCGACCCGGGAAGCCAGCCGTTTGCTTACCACGGCGACCGCGTCAAACTCTACGCTTATTATCGCGGCGCATTTGACTTAGACAACTGTACAGGCATACGATCCCTTCGGAGTTCACCGTCATTCCGGAGAATCGCATGCTCACTTCCACAC
>JBBQPD010000572.1:0-4767 GCA_038331535.1 Gemmatales bacterium
CGCCCCTACGTCGTCAGCGGCAAAACGACGTGGGTGCTGTCCGGCGGCTTGACGCGCACGGCGCTGGTCAAAGGCTCGCTGGTCGTCAACTCCAGCCAGGGCGGCGGGAGCAAGGACACGTGGGTGATGGAGAACGGCAGATGAATTTGCCGCTTGCGGCTTAGCGGCAGCCGCTAAGCCGCAAGCGGCGGAGACGGGACCGATGATCTCGCGCGTCGCCGAACATTGTTACTGGATGAGCCGCTACCTGGAGCGGGCCGAGAACACCGCGCGCGTTCTCGAAGTGAACCAGACGTTGCTGCTCGACTTCGACGTGCCGCTCGAACAACAGTGGCGGCCGCTGCTCATCATCAGCGGCGTCTACGACATGCCCGGCCAGCCCGATGCGGAAGCCGTCCAGCAGTACATGACCTGGGAGCCGGACAACCTCGCCAGCATCATCGCCTCGATCGGCGGCGCCCGCGAAAACGCCCGCATCATCCGCGAGGTCATCAGCGCCGAGATGTGGGAGCGGATGAACTTCTACCACCTGTGGATGCAAAGTCCCGCGGCCCGCACCCTCTACAACGGCAACCGCACTGAGTTCTACAACCAGATTCGCCGCATCAATCAGCTCCTGCACGGCATCGCCGACGATACGATGGCTCACGGCGAGGCGTGGGAGTTCTTCCAGCTGGGGAAATACCTCGAGCGCGCCTGCCAGACCGCCCGCATCCTGGACGTGAAGTACCACATTCTATTGCCAACGCCGGAACACGTGGGAACGCCGGTCGATAACGTACACTGGGTCGCCATCCTCACCAGCTGTTCGGGTTACGAGCCGTTTCACAAGAAGGTGCGCATGCCGGTGGACACGGGCACGGCCGTCGCCGACTTCCTCATCTTCGACGCCCAGTTTCCGCGCTCGGTTCACTTCTCCCTGACGGCCTGCCGCAACGCCGTTCATGCCATCTCCGGCCGTCCGCTGGGTGAGAGTGAGAACGAGGTCGAACACCAGCTCGAAGGGCTGGCCACGATGTTGAACGGCCTGACGATCAGCGAGGTCGTGCGCGCCGGTTTGCACGAAACGCTAACAAACGTGGTGAACCGAACGCACGACATCGGCGCGGCGATCCATCGGACCTACTTCGACGTGAAGGTGCCGGCGCGCGTGCCGACGCTGCGAAGCGCGGAGACGGCCGTCGAGGCATGAAGGTAATTTGCCGCTTGCGGCTTAGCGGTGATGCGCCGCTAAGCCGCAAGCGGCGACACGATCCGCAACGGGAGCACTACATGGCGATTCGGGTGGCGCTGAACCACAAGACCTACTACACCTACGACCGCCTGGTCACGCTCCAACCGCACGTCGTGCGCCTCCGGCCGGCCCCCCATTGCCGCACGCCGATCCTGAGTTACTCGCTGCGCGTCGAGCCGGAGCCGCACTTCCTCAACTGGCAGCAAGACCCGTACGGCAACTACCTGGCCCGCGTCGTCTTTCTCCAGCCGGCTCGCGAACTCTCGGTCGAGGTCGATCTGGTCGTCGAGATGGCCCCGATCAATCCGTTCGACTACTTCATCGAGCCTTATGCCGAGCGCTATCCGTTCGTCTATGAGAAGGCATTGGCCCGCGAATTGGCGCCGTACCTGGAGACGGCGCCCGCAGGGCCACGGCTGCTTGAGTTGGTCGAAAGCCTGCGCCGGCACGACCTCTCGAGTAACGATTTCCTCGTCGGCATCAACCAGCGCTTGCAGAAGGACGTCCGCTACATCGTCCGCCTGGAGCCGGGGGTGCAGACCTGCGAGGAGACGCTGACGCTCGGCTGCGGCTCGTGCCGCGATTCGGCCTGGCTGCTCGTGCAGACGCTGCGCCACCTGGGATTGGCCGCAAGGTTCGCGTCGGGTTACCTGATCCAACTCGCCGCCGACGTGAAAGCGCTGGACGGACCGTCCGGACCCGAACAGGACTTCACCGACCTGCACGCCTGGGCCGAGGCTTATCTCCCCGGCGCCGGCTGGATCGGCCTTGACCCGACCTCCGGGTTGCTGACGGGTGAGGGCCATATCCCGCTCGCCTGTGCCGCCGAGCCGACCTCGGCCGCCCCCGTCACCGGCGCGTTCGCCTGGACCAAAGACCCGGCGCGCGGCGAGGAGGACCAGTGCGAGGAGGGCTTGCACTTCAGCATGTCGGTCACGCGCATCCACGAAGTGCCGCGCGTGACCAAACCGTACACCGAGGAGCAGTGGCGGGACATCGACGCCCTGGGCAATCGCGTCGAGGACGAATTGCAAGCGCTGGACGTGCGCCTGACGATGGGCGGCGAGCCGACGTTTGTCTCCATCGAGGGCCGCGACGCCCCCGAATGGAACACGGAAGCGCTCGGTGAGGTCAAGCAAGAGCGCGGCGGCGTCCTGCTCAAGCGGCTGCGCGATCGCTTCGCTCCCGGCGCGTTGCTGTTCTACGGGCAGGGGAAATGGTATCCCGGCGAATCGCTGCCGCGCTGGGCCTACGGCTGCTACTGGCGGCCGGACGGCGTGCCCCTCTGGCACGACCCGACGTTGATCGCCGACCCGTATCGGGATTACGGACACGGTTCGGATGAGGCCAACCGCTTCAGCGCGGAGCTGGCCCGGCGCCTGGGCATCGACCCAGCGCGCTGCATCCCCGGCCACGAGGACGTCTGGTACTACATGTGGCGCGAGCGCCGGCTGCCGGTAAACGTCGATGCGCTGCAAAGCAAGCTCGACGACGCGGAGGAACGAAGCCGCCTGTCCAACGTCTTCGAGCAAGGTTTGGACAAGGTGGTCGGTTACGTGCTGCCGCTGCGCCGAAACTCCGACGGCGACCGGCCGCGCTGGGAAAGCTGTGCCTGGTTGTTGCGCGGCAACGCCCTGTTCCTGATCCCCGGCGACTCGTCGATGGGCTATCGGCTGCCGCTCGAATCGCTGCCCTGGGAGGCGAAGGAAACGCGCGACGTGGTCCATGAACTTGATCCATTCGCGCCGCGCGGCCCGCTGTCGTCGCAGGCAACGCAAAGTAGCTTCGGTGAGCCGAGCCGGACCGTGCAGCCTCTCGGTGCCGCTCGGCTCGCGGCACCTACGGGAGCGCACGCGGGGAATGGGCGGGTGAGCGCCGCGGTCATCCGCACGGCGCTATGCGTCGAGGCGCGCGGCGGCCGGCTGCACATCTTCATGCCGCCGGTCGATCGCCTGGAAGATTACCTGGACCTGATCGCGGCCGTCGAGGCCACCGCCGCCGAGTTGCGCCTGCCCGTGCTGATCGAAGGCTACAAACCGCCGTCGGATCATCGGGTGAACTATTTCCAGATCACGCCCGATCCTGGTGTGCTGGAAGTGAACATTCATCCCGCCCACAGCTGGCAGGAGCTGGTGTCGAACACGACGGCGATCTACGAAGAGGCGCACCAGGCCCGGCTCAGCACGGAAAAGTTCATGCAGGACGGCCGGCACTGCGGCACCGGCGGCGGCAATCACGTCGTCCTCGGTGGGCCGACGCCGGCCGACAGCCCGATGCTGCGCCGGCCCGACCTGCTGCGCAGCCTGCTCGGCTGCTGGCACAACCACCCATCCATGACGTACCTGTTCTCCTCGATGTTCGTCGGTCCGACCAGCCAGGCGCCGCGCGTGGACGAGGCAAGAAACGACAGCCTCTACGAGCTGGAGATCGCGTTTCAGCAGATTCCCGAACCGAACGCAGAAGTCAGAGTGCAGAAGTCCGAATCCGCTGACCATTCTGACTTCTGCACTCTGACGTCTGCATTTCCTCCGTGGCTCGTCGATCGCGCCTTCCGCCACCTTCTGGTCGACGTAACGGGGAACACGCACCGCACGGAGTTCTGCATCGACAAGCTGTTCTCGCCGGACGCCAGCGGCGACCGGCGCGGCCTCGTCGAGCTGCGCTCCTTCGAGATGCCGCCGCACGCGCGCATGAGCCTGGTACAGCAATTGCTCATCCGTGTGCTCGTCGCCCGCTTCTGGAAGTCGCCCTATCGGCATCGGCTGGCGCGCTGGGGGACCGAACTGCACGACCGCTTCATGCTGCCGCACTTCGTGGAGCAGGATTTCGAGGACTTGCTGAGCGAACTGGGGCACGAGGGGTATACCCTCGACAAGTCCTGGTTCGCCGCGCATCAGGAGTTTCGCTTCCCGTTGCTTGGGACCGTGACATACCGCGGCATCGAGCTGGAGCTGCGGCAGGCCATCGAGCCGTGGCACGTTCTGGGCGAAGAAGTGACGGCGGGCGGGACGGCGCGCTACGTCGATTCGTCCGTGGAGCGCGTGCAAGTGAAAGTGCGCGGCATGACCGATACCCGGCACATCGTCACCTGCAACGGTCGGCGCGTGCCGCTGCATCCGACTGGCGTGAGCGGCGAGTTTGTGGCCGGGGTGCGCTATCGCGCCTGGCAGCCGCCTTCCGGGCTGCATCCCACGGTAGGCGTGCATACTCCGTTGATCTTTGACGTGCACGACACGTGGAACGGGCGCGCGGTGGGCGGCTGCACCTACCATGTGGCCCATCCGGGCGGGCGCAACTACACCACCTACCCGGTGAACGGGCTGGAGGCGGAGAGCCGCCGCATCGCGCGCTTCCTCCCCTTCGGCCACACCCCGGGCAAGTCCATGCTCCGGCCGGAACGCCGCAGTTCGGAATTTCCGATGACACTCGATTTGCGCCGGGCCGATTGGTAGAAAGTCAGCGCGATGAGCGAGTACCCGGTTGACCTCACCTCCGAGCTGTTTTCCAGTTACCAACCGGTACCTGGCTCCTAC
>JBBQPD010000573.1:0-4759 GCA_038331535.1 Gemmatales bacterium
TGAACGGCAGCTCGCCCGTCGTGAGGCGGTAGAGAACGCAGCCCAGGCTGAAGAGGTCGCCGCGGGCATCCACCGGTTTGCCGTTCGCCTGTTCGGGCGACAGGTAGCCGGGCGTGCCGACGACGGCGCCGAGCTGCGTCAGCTTCGACTCGCCGCCGGAGGCGCGGGCCAGGCCGAAGTCGAGGATCTTCACGCGCCCCTTCGGCGCTTCCAGGAACAGGTTGGCCGGCTTGATGTCGCGATGGACCATGCCGCGATCGTGGGCGGCCGCCAATCCTTCCGCCGTCTCCCGGCCGATGCGCAGCACCTCGTCGATGGGCAGCGACGTATCGCTCGTGAGCCGCTCGTCCAGCGCCTTGCCCTTGAGCAGTTGCATGGCCAGGTACGGGACGTTGTTGGCCTCGCTCGCCTCGTAGACCGTGACGATGTTGTCGTGCTGGAGTTGGGCCGACGACTGGGCCTCGCGCAGGAAGCGGTCGCGCATCGACTTGCTGGCGCTCATGCCGGGCAGAAGCGCCTTGAGGGCCACCGAGCGCTTGAGGTGGGTGTCTTCCGCTTCGTAGACGACGCCCATGCCGCCGGCGCCGAGAATCTTGAGGACGCGATACTTGCCGAGCCGGCCGATTTCGTCCGACTCCTGCGCGGGTTCGAGGAACTCGCTCAATTCCGCGACAGGATCGGTCAGGGAGGCGCCGTCCGGAGCAAGCGTGTCGCCGATCTTGCGCGCGGGTTTGGGACCAGGCTTCCCCGGCAGGAGGGTCTTGGCGTCCGGACCCGGCTTCGGGGCCAGCTTCGAGTTGTTCGGTTTGACGCCCGGCGCCAACGTCTTGGCGTCGCCGAGTTTGGACACTCGCGGCGGGGCGAGAGTCTTCGGCTCGCCCGACATCGCGGGAGGGGCAAGGGTCTTCGCCTCGCCGACTCTTTGGGCGCCGACGAGGGTCTTTTGACTGTCCACCGGCGTGCCGGGTACCGTAATGGTCGCGCGGCAGTGCGGGCACTTGCCCTTCTTGCCGGCCAGTTCGGCCTTGACCTTTAATTCCTTCGCACAATCCGGGCACGAGAAGACGATCATGTCAGCCTCGATGAATTCATCAGGTGGTGCGAATCGGACACGATCCGCCGATCCCGAAACGGCAGGGTAGGCGGGTTGCGGCAAGTCTGAAGGGGTTATTGTGCCAGAACGGCAGTTGATCCGTCAAGGGGCGCGCGCGCTTCGTCACACGTCGCGCCGCGCGAAGTACAGCATGCCGATCAGCGCCGCCGCGCAGGAGAGCAGCAGCGACCAGCCGGTGAGGCGGGCGATCAGCGCCAGATCGTAGTGGCCGCGCAGCATGTACGGCAGGTTTTTCGCGAGCAGGTCGAGGGCGCGATACTTGTCCGGCAGCAGCGACAGGACGAAGCAGCCCCCGAAGAGCACGCCCCAGAGAACCGCGATCCCAGTTAGCGTGCTGTTCGCCACAGCGCTGACGGTCACGCCGCAGGTAATCACCGTCGCCAGAAACACGGCGACCGTCAGCAGCGCGACGATGCTGCCGCTCAGGGACAGGTCTTCGTGCAGAAAGAACAGGCCCGACGCCAGCGAGACGAGAGCGAGCACGAGGTAGGTGCCCAGCACCGCCGCCAGCCGGGCGTGCCACTTGCCGAGAAAATACTGATAGCGGCTGATGCCGCGGCTCAACACGGAGTCGGCCATCGTTCCGCGCTCGGACGAGATGGCCCCCGCCGTGAGCACGACGATGATGCCGACGCTGCCCAGAACGGTCCAGCGCAGCAACACGTTCATGAAGTCCGACGTGGGAAAGACGAGGCCGGTCGTGTGATACGGCCCGAGGTTGTAGAGCAGAAACCCGGCCGACGCCAGCACCGAGGCCAGCACCCACAAACGGTAGACCCAGCTGCGCAGCGTCTGCTGCACGTCGGCCTGGAACACCGCCCAGTACGGCAGCCAGCGGTTAAACGTGATGGGCTTCGTCTCGCCGGCGCTCGCGTCCATGTCTTACCCCGATTGCCGCTTGCGGCTTAGCGGGAAACGGCCGCTAAGCCGCAAGCGGCGACGTTCAGGCGGCTTCGTTCTGATAAATCCGTGCGAAGCCGCGTTGTTCTTCCTTCTCGACCAGGTCCAGAAAAGCCTGCTCCGTCTGCTGGCCGACGCTGCGGATGCTGACCATTGCCACCTTGTGGTCGGTCAGGATCGTCATGACGCCCGCGATTGCCGCCGTGTTGACCGCGTCGTCGTTGAGGTACAGGTCCAACTTGCGGTGCCGCAGGTTCACGAGCTTGAAGTCGTGGATGCCGCGCACCGCCTGCAACACCTTCGAGATCGCTTTCTGCTCGCCTTCCAGGTCCAGCTCGAAGTGATTGCGGCGCATCCGGCCCTTGAGGTCCTGGAGCGAGCCGCAATAAATCAACTGGCCGTGACTGAGGACGGCGGCGTGGTTACAAACCTCATCGATGTCGCCGAGGTTGTGACTGGAAATGATGAGCGTCTTCTCGCGGGCCAGCGTCTTGATCAGTTCGAGCATGCTGCGCCGGGCTTCGGGATCGAGGCCGTGCGTCGGTTCATCCCAGACGAGCAGGTCCGGTTCGTTGATAAGGCTCGTGGCCACGGCGAGGCGCGCGGTCATGCCGTTGGAGAAGCCGGCGATCGGATTGCCGGAGACGTTCAGTAGATCGACGGCGCGAATGAGCGACGCGAGCCGCGGCTTGCGCACGTCGGCGGGCAGGCCGAACAGCCGGGCCATGTAATCGAGATAGGTAATGGGCGTCATGCCGCGCGGGAACTGCGGATTGGTCGGGATATAGCCGATGCGGCGGCGCAGGTCGGCGCTGTTTGGCCCCATCGTCTTGCCGAAGACTTTCACCCAGCCGGCGGTCGGGCGATGCAGGCCGATGATGAGGCGCAGCAGGGTGGTCTTGCCGGCGCCGTTGGACCCAAGCAGGCCGAGAACGCAGCCCGGTTCGAGGCGCAGCGTCACATCGTTCAGGGCGATCTGGCGGTTCTGGTAAATCTTCGTGAGCTTGAACGATTCGACGACAAGCGCACTGGTCTTCTCGGCCACGGCGACACCTCCTGCCGGCGGACTTGGACCCGCCTTATACACCAACGCCCCGTGGCTTCCTAGACCAAGCGATTGAGGACGATCGGGCGTCGGGGCAAGCTGGAGAGATGCGCGAAGCTCCTCGCCGCTCATTTCTGTCCCGAATCCGCGCCGTTGACCACAAACCGCTATAATTTTCAGCCTGTCCTCCATTCGTCCCCGCGCGGTGTCGTCGCTGATAGCGACGACGGTCGGAGATGACGAGGCAGGAAGCCGAATCCATTGTCCGCCCGTCGCCCCCAGTCGAGGGTTACACCGTGTCTCGCCGAACTATTCTGACCATCCTGGCCCTGCTGCCGTTGCTCGCCTTTGCGCCGAACCCGGTTCGCATTCAGGCCGCCGACGCCGAGAATACCGCTCTGAAGGCGGCCGGCGCGCTTTACGACGGCATCCGCGTCGAAACGCTCGACAACGGCCTGCGCGTCTACCTCAAGCCGGTGCCCGGCGCCGGCGTCGTCACCACGATGGTCGCCTACAAGGTCGGCTCCGCCGACGAGGAGTTGGACAGCACCGGCCTGTCGCATTACCTCGAACACCTCATGTTCAAGGGCACCGAGAAGATCAAGCCGGGCGACATCGACCGCCTCACGCTGCGCAACGGCGGCGCCAACAACGCCTACACCGACACCGATTACACGATCTACCATTTCGACTTCGCGTCCGATCGCTGGTCGGCCGTCCTGGACATCGAGGCCGACCGCATGCGCAACCTGCGCATCGACAAGGAGCACGAATTCCAGCAGGAAAAGGGTGCCGTCATCGAGGAGCTGGCGCGCAACGAGGACGAGCCGTGGGATCTGGAAGGCAAGGCCATCCTGCCGCTGTTGTTCGGCAAGAAGGCGCCCTACGGCCACCCTGTGATCGGCGAGCGCGAGCACGTCAAGGCAGCGACCGACAAGATCATCAAGGCGCATTACGACAAGTGGTATCACCCCAATAATGCCGCGCTGGTCGTCGTCGGTGAGTTCGACGCGGACAAGGCGCTGGCGGCGATCAAGGAGAAATTCGGCACGCTGCCGAAGACCGAGCTGCCGGCCCGCAAAGAGGCCGCGGCGGTCAAGCGCGACAAGCCGGAGCGAGTGGAGATGCCCTCGAAGTTCGAGGTCGCCCGCATGGTGATGGGCTACAACGCGGTGGCGATGGCGCATCCGGATTACCCCGCCCTGGCCGTGCTGGAAGGCGTTCTCGGCTCCGGCAAAACGTGCCGGCTCTACAAGAAGTTGATCGAGGGCGAGGAAATGGCGAGCAGCATTTCCTGCTCGAACCAGGGCGGCCGTTTCCCCGGCTGGTTCTCGGTGCAGATCGAGCTCCTCCAGGGCAAGGACCGCGAAAAGGCCGAAAAAGTGGCGCTGGCCGAGCTGAAGCGCGTCGTCGAAGAGGCGCCGAGCGCCACCGAGGTCAAGCGCATCCAGCAGGGCATCGTCGCCAGCACAGTCTTCGCGCGCGAAAGCTCGCACGGCCTGGCCGACAGCATCGCCCAGGGCGTGACGGTCGCCGATCTCGACTTCCTCAAGAAGTATCTACCGTCCGTCCTCGCCGTCACGCCGGCCGACGTGCAGCGCGTGGCGAAGAAGTATCTAGACCCGGAGACGCGCGTCGTCGTCTGGTCGGTGCCGATGAAGAAGGAAAAAGAAGAAGCAAATTCTGACTCCCCTCGCCCC
>JBBQPD010000574.1:0-4758 GCA_038331535.1 Gemmatales bacterium
GCTCCCTGACGGTCGCGGCTCGTGAGAGCGCTCCAGGTTTCCCATGACCGACGCCAATCACTGCGACCATCCCTGTGGCTTGACCTGTCCGCCCGATTCCTGTGCCGTGCATCCCACGGCAGCGCCCATTGTTCTCGCCGAGGCGCTGGAGCGTTTCGGCCGTGAAGCGAAGCGCGGCGTCTGCGCCACCGGCCGCTACCGAATGCCATTCTTCACCTGGGGCGAAGGTCCGCCGCTGCTGTTCGTGCATGGCGCCGGCGACACGGCCCGGTCGTTCATCCAACCGATCTCCCGGCTATCGGCTCATTTTCGCTGCGTCGCCTACGAGCTGCCCGGCACGCGCGGCGACGGCGCGCGCTTGCGAAGTATCACGCACGATGATCTCGTCAAGGACTTGCTGGTCCTGCTCGACCATCTCAACATTCAGCGCGCCTACGCCCTGGGCATGTCCTTTGGCTCGACGGTCGTGCTAAAGGCTCTCGCCGAAAATCCGCAGCGTTTCCCGCGCGCGGTGCTGCAAGGGGGCTTCGCCTATCGGCCCTTGCGGCGCGCGGAATCCGTCCTCACCTGGATCGGCCGCTTCCTGCCGGGCACGGCCGCGAGCTTGCCGCTGCGCGAGCGCATTCTGTACAAGGTGAACAGGCATTTCTTCGCCGCGCGCACTCCGGACGTGTGGAAGAACTTCCTCGATCACACCGGGCAGGCGCGCACGGCGACCTTCGCCCACCAGGCGCGGCTGCTGAACGGCCTCGACCTGCGTCCGTTGTTGCCGGAGGTGCGCCAGCCGGTGTTGCTGGTGTGCGGCGACCGCGACCGCGTGGTGCCGAATGTGTGTGCCGAGACGTTGCTCCAGGCGCTGCCGAATGCCGGGCGGGTGGTGATTGAGAAGTGTGGGCACTTTCCGAATTACACGCATCCCGAGGTGGTGGTGGAGGTGGTGCGACAATTCCTTACGCCGCCGCTTGCGGCTTAGCGGTCACGCGCCGCTTAGCCGCAAGCGGAACAGATAGAACACCGCGGCGCCGACGCAACCGAAGCCGAACGCCACGTACAGCAACACCTGCGGCCCGAACGCGGCCCAGAGCATGGCCCCGGCCAGCGCCGCCGGACACATCGCGAAGCTGCGGACTCCCCAGTACAGGCCGACGCCGCGCGCCCGCACCGCCTCCGGCATGCGCGTGGTAATCAGCGCCTTGCGCGCCGGCTCGCCGATTTCGCGCAGGCCGTTGACGACGAACGCTAGCCCCAGCCATAGCGGCCCGGTCGGCACCAGCGCCAGCACCAGCGGAAACAGGGCGAAGAACACGAACGTCACGCCGATAAACGGTTGTAGGCCGGCCGACCTCGTCATGCGGCCGACCGGCAGGTACGTCAGCAGGGCGGTGAGGTTCTGCACGGCGACCAGCACGCCGAATTCGCTCAGCGACACCCCGCGATAGAGGACGACGTAGAGAACGACAAACTCGCGGTTCAGCCAGTCGCACCAGCGTGTGAAGACCTCGGCGATCAGCAGCCGTTTCAGCACCGGGTCGAAGCCGCGCACAATCGCGCGCGACGACGGCCCGCTCGGCGTTGCGCGCGCCGCCACGTGCGGCATGAAGCGAAACTGTAGCGCCAGCGACACGACGCCCAGCGCCAGCGACGCGGCGATCAGCCAGTACATGCCGAGCGCAACGCCGGTTTGTTCGCCGTGACGATCCTTTGCCGCCTGGAGGACGAAGCCGGCGATCAGTGGACCGATGATCTTCGGCAGCCGTTTCTGGATCGACTGCAGCGCGAAGGCCATGCCGTGCCCCGACGCGGACACCGTGGAGCCGACCGTGGTGAACGTGACCGGCACGGACAGCGGCTCCCAGCCGAGGATGAGCAGGGCGGCGACGATGGCGATGACGGGCCACTGTCCCGCGGTCAGGAACAGCACGTAGCCGGTGACGGTGAGGCCGGCGAACAGCATCATCGAGCCGCGGTCGCCGAGACGGGCCGTGAGCCGGCCGCCGCCAACGTAGCAGAACGCTTCGAGCACGTTGCGCAGCGCGGCGTAGGCGCCGACCAGCAGCAGCCCTTGCCAGGGAACCACCCCTTCCTGCACGGCCTGGTGGCGCACCGCCTTCGTCTCGCCTTCGAGGTAGACCGGCATGAACTGGCTCCACAGCTGTTCGCCCAGGCCGAAGAACAGCACGGACACCAGCACGACGGCGACGGTGCGGTTGAGGGCCAGGATTTGAGCCAGAGTGCGACGGGGTGGAGGCGCGTCCATGACGATGGTTATAATGAATCGTGGAGTTCTCGTTTATTGACCTTCCGGTTGTCTGCATCCTACGGCCGCCGACCATTGAAAGGTCAAAAGCTGACAGCTAACAGCTAATAGCTATCAGCTATTTCTCGTTTCCTAGCGCCACCGGCGCACGAGCGAATGGATGGGTGCCAAGCGGCTGACAACTTGAAGGTCAATAGCGATATTAAATGGGCAGGAGATACGCATGTCCGCGAAGCGCGTCCTGAGCGTCGGCCAGTGCATGGCCGACCATGGCAGCATTAGCCGCACCCTGCGCCAGTCGTTCGCCGCCGAAGTGGATTCGGCCGATAGCGTCGCGGAGGCACTGGCGCGCTTACGCGACGAGGCGTTCGCGCTGGTGCTGGTGAACCGCGTTTTCGACGCCGACGGCACGTCGGGACTGGACCTCATCGAGGCGATGCAGACCGACGCCGAACTGAAGGTAGTTCCCGTGATGCTGGTGAGCAACTACGAGGACGCCCAGAAGCAGGCCGTCGCGGCGGGGGCGGCGCCGGGCTTCGGCAAGTCGTCGCTCGGTCGGCCGGCGATGCTGGAGCGCGTGAAAGCGTATCTCGGTTAATTCCGCCGCTTGCGGCAAGCGCGCGTCATTATTTACTTGCGACGACCGCGGTCCATGTGTTATCAAGGATAGACTGTTCCAGAATGGCGTTTACGACATGTCCCCGATTTGAACCGCCCCATCCGTTCTCGGAGATGCTCTCACATGGCCAAGGCACGCGGCGATTTCACCGATATCCTTCTGCGCCGACAGATCCTCAGCCCCGACCAGCTCGAAGAGGCGCGGGGACTGGCCAACCAGACCGGCGCCAAGATTCAGGATGCGCTCGACAAGCTGGGCTACGCCACCAAAGACCAGATCATGAGCGCCGTCGCCGAGTTCCACGGCATGCAGTTCATGGACCTCACCGACGTGGTCATTCCCGCCTCCATCATCGAGCTGATGCCGGAGTCCATGGCCCGCGAAAACATCGTCCTGCCGCTGGCCGAGGAGAACGGCGCACTCAAAATCGTCCTCAGCGACCCCAGCGACTTCGAGACGTTGCAGAAGCTCCAGTTCGTCCTTCAGAAAGACCTCCAGCCGGTCCTCGCGCCGCGCGAACAGATCATCGAGGCCATCAACCGCCACTACGGCCAGACCGAAACCGAGTCTGTTGACTCGATGTTGCAGGAGTTCACCGACACCGCCATCGACTTCACCGAAACAGAGCAGACCGCAGCCGGCGGCGAGACCGAGAACAACGAAGCCCCGGTCGTGAAGCTCTGCAACCTCATCATCCAGGAAGCCGTCAGCCTGCGGGCCAGCGACATCCATATCGAGCCGTTCGCCGACCGCATCCGCATCCGCTATCGCATCGACGGCATCCTGGTCGAGCGCGACAGCGCCCCGCGCCGGCTACTGGCGCCGCTGCTGTCGCGCTACAAGATCATGGCGCGCATGGACATCGCCGAGAAGCGCCGCCCGCAGGACGGCCGTATCAAGATGAACCTGGCGAACAAGCATTACGATTTGCGCGTCTCGATGCTGCCGACGACCAACGGCCAGTCGGCCGTCATGCGTATCCTCGACCGCGGCAACATCCAGATTTCCATCAAGGATCTCGGTTTCGCCGAGGACGATTACGCCCGCTTCCAGCAGATCGTCAAACGGCCCAACGGCATCTTCCTCGTCACCGGCCCGACCGGCTCCGGCAAGACGACGACGCTGTACGCCGCCATGAACGAGATGAACCGGCCCGATCGCAAGATCATCACCGCCGAAGACCCGGTCGAGTATTACCTGCCCGGCGTCAACCAGTGCGAAGTGAAGCACAACATCGGCCTCGACTTCCAGGCCATCATCCGCGCCATGCTGCGGCAGGCGCCGAACATCATCCTCGTCGGCGAAATCCGCGACAAGGAGACGGCCGAGATCGCCATCCAGGCGTCGCTCACCGGCCACCTGGTGTTCAGCACCCTGCACACGAACGACGCCCCGTCGGCCATTACCCGCCTGGTGGACATCGGCATCCAGCCGTTCCTGGTGGCGTCGAGCATCATCGCTATCATGGCCCAGCGCCTGGTGCGCGTGATCTGCGCCAAGTGCAAGGAGCCGGACGTGCCGCCGGCGCATGAGATCAAGGCGTCCGGCCTGACGGCCCAGCAGGTGAAGACCGCGACCTTCATGCGCGGCCGGGGCTGTAGCAACTGCAACCATTGCGGCTACCGCGGCCGTTGCGGCATTTATGAAATGTTGCGTATGACTTCAGCGATCCGCGAGATGACGTTCAAACGCGCTCCGGCCCAGGACATTCGCCGTCAGTCGCGCCTCATGGGAATGCGGACCTTGCTGGAAGACGGACTCGGCAAGGCGATGAAGGGCGTGACCACGCTGGAAGAAGTGCTGAGTACCTGTCATCACGAATCGTCGCTTTAGCGCTCGCGCAACGAGCCGCGACCGTCAGGGTGCGTTTCTGCCAGCGCTC
>JBBQPD010000575.1:0-4755 GCA_038331535.1 Gemmatales bacterium
GGAGTTGCGGCCCTCGCCGATCTTGCGGCCAATCCGCCGGCCGCATACCGCGCGAGTACCGGGCTTATCAAACTACGGCACGAACCGATCGAACTCGATGCCGACCGGGCCTGGGATGCGGGTCTCGAAGGACTGCGGGCCAAGACCGTCGCCGTCTTCCTCGCTCTCCACGGCGGCAGCGATGCCGAGGGGCCGTACCTGCTCCGCAACGATGCGGATATCCGCCCCGACGAGACCAAACGCCTGCGCCTCTCGGCCGTGCTCAATCGCCTCGGGCAACTGCCGGCCGACACGAACAAGGTGCTGATCCTGGACGCCGCGCAGGTGCCGTCGTCCTGGGGACTGGGATTGCTGCACAACGATTTCGCCCGCGCGCTGGCGCAAATGGAGCCGGAGATTCTCGCGGTCCCCAACCTCGTCGTGCTCAGCTCGAGTGCGGAAGATCAACGGTCCTGGAGTTCCGAGGAGCTGCGCCGTACGGCCTTCACCCACTTTCTCGTTTCAGGGTTACAAGGCGCCGCCGACGACAACGGCGACGGCCGCATTACGGCCTGGGAGCTGCACCGCTTCGTTGCCCGCTCGGTGGAGCAGTGGGTGCGCGGCAATCGTCACGCTCTGCAAACGCCGGTGCTGCTGCCGCGCGGCGAAGACGGCGAACGGCGCGCGCGGGCTACCCATATCACGCTGGTGACGCAATCGCTCCCGACGAGCGATCCGCCGGCCCCTGCGGCCTGGTCGCCTCCCGTCGAACTACGGCAGTCGTGGGAACGGGCCCAAAAGCTGGCGAAACAGGTGCCGCCGCCCGCCGCGTACAGTCCCGACCTGTGGCGCCAGTATGTTGCCACGCTGCTGAGGCACGAACAGCTGCTGCGCGCCGGCGACACGGAAAACGCGGCCATTCTCTTCGGCAATTTGTCGCGCCTGGAGTCGTCGATCCGCAACGCCGCCCGTCTCGATCTGACTTCCGCCGAGAACACGCTGGCGCTGCCGAGCCTCACCGGGGCAAGTGTGCCGAACCCGCGCGACGCGGGATTTGACGAGTTGTGGTCCACGCCCGTGGAGGAACGACGCGAAAAGTGGGCGACACGCCTACAGGAGCCTTCCGAGCTTCGACCGTTATTCCGGACGGCGCTTGCGAAGGGTGCCATCGAGCGGGCCGCGCAGTCGCCGACGGAGAATCTGGCGCCGGCGGCCGCGCTGCTGGATGAGATGTACCGTGAAACTCGGCCTTCCGAGCGGCCACGGCCCGCAGAAGCAAACTTCCTGGCCATGCTGGCGGATCGGTTGCCGCAGCGACCGCTCGCCCCGGAACTCGTTGAGTTGATGGCGCTCGCTCTGCGCCTGCGCGTGGAATCCGAGCAAGCCGCTCTGGCGATTCCTGAGAAGGGACACCCCTACAGCGAACAGGTCTGGCCGTGGATTCGGACCACCATTGAGGAGGCGGACCGGCTACGTCAACTCGGGCAGGATTTGCTCTTCACCGGCGATACAGCACGCTTCGCGACGGCGCGCGATCAGCTGCACCAGGCGGCCACCCGTTACCGCGAAGCGCAGGCCGGGGCGACTTCCGTGCGCGCTGCCCTCGCCGCGCGCGATCAGATTATCGCGGAGTTGCCGGCTTATTCTCACTGGCTGGCGGCTCGCGTTCGGGCAGACGAAAAAGAGTTGGCCGAGGTCGAGAAGCTCTGGCAGCAGGCGTTCGCGCTGGCCGATCTGCTCGGGACCGACAGCGCACTCAAACCGGATTTTCGGGAGTTGGACGCGCGCACCGCAACAGTCCGCAGCGGATTCGCCGAGTTGAAACGCAAGTTCACGGCGCAGGCGCGCGACCTGATCGACCGCGAGACGCTCGCGGAGTGGAACGAGGCCGAGGCCGCGCTGCGCGTGCCGTTCCTCGATACGGATCTCGACCCGGACAAGCGCTTGCAGCTGATCGCGACCTGTCGCGCGGTCGAACGGAAACTGCTGTTGCGCGACCACAAGGGACCGACGGCGGTGGAGGCCGGCCGTGCCGAGAGTAATCGCAAGCAGGTGATGGATCGGGCACAGCGGCAGGGGCGGCTGGCGCTGGCCGCGCTCGGACGCGACCGGTTCAATGCGTCGGAGAAGGCCGCGGCCGAAGACTTCGACCGCGTTTCCAATCGGCTCAAGCTGTTCTCCAGCGAAGAGAACGGGTGGGATTCGCTCGGCCGTGCCGGTGCGCAAATCGGCGTCCGCTTCCAGCAGTTGCCCGCGACCGCCGACCGTCTCGCGGATGAAGCCCAGCGGACAGACCTGGCGAACGCCCGGCGATTGTTGCGCGAGGCCGACCGCATCGTGCGTCAACTGGACGGCACGGACAACGTCGCCCGCTCCGCGAACCCCGCGGACGGCTATCGTCGCCTGTTGACGCACGACCTGCTATTGGGCCAGGCGCGGCGGACGTTGAGCGACCACTGGGTAGGCAATCACGACGGACTCGGACCCGCCGCCTACTATCAGGCCGCCGGCCGCCTGTTCGTGGCGGACGCCATCCGTCAGGTCACGCCGGCGCAGGCCAGTCGCGAAGCCCGCGTCGTGGAGCTGGACCTCGACAAACCGGGCCGGCTCAGCCTCAGCCCGGCGCCGCAATTGGTGCTGACGACGGAACGCGAAAGCGGCGTGGCGTACCAACTGCAAGGAGCAGAAGCCGCCGGCATCCGCGACGGTTTCGTTGCGTTCCGCCTGAACGCCGGACCGAAGTTGAAGGGGACATTTCCGGACACGTCCACGCTCTGGGTGTCGGAAATTGGCGCCGGCAATCCCGCCCCGGTGATTCGCGGCCGGCTGATTCAGGAAGACGCTGTCCGCGAGAACGTTCAGTCCGCCATTACGTTGAGCGGCTACTTTCGCGGCCAGATCGTGGAAGGCAAGACGACCGTCGCCCTGCGGCCGTTGGCCGAACAGACCTATGTCGAATACCCGCCGCCGCCGCTTCGTGCCCTGGCCGTGCGCGCGCCGAAAGAGTTGCACGACCGCTTTGGCGAAGGCAATGGTTCCCTGGCCATCATTCTCGACTGCTCCGGCAGCATGGCGACGCCGACCGGCACGGGAACCGGTACGCGCTTCACCGAGGTGCTGAGCGCTATTGGACAGTTACTGCGTTCGGTGCCGGCCGGGACGAAGGTGAGCCTGTGGGTCTTCGGACAGGCCGTGCTACCGGACAAGACCGTCGCCGCGGCCGAAGAGACCATTACGCGCATCCTCGAACCGACCGTGTGGGATCCTGCCAGCGCGGAGTTGCTCGCCGCCCTGATGGCCAAGCTGGAACCGCCCGCCCTGGAACCCTGGAACGAGTCGCCCATCGTCCGCGCCATCGTGCGGGCCAAAGCCGATCTGATGCAGGTGCCAGGGCCGAAGACGATCCTCGTCCTCACCGACGGCGTGGACAATCGCTTCGCCGGCGATCGCAAGATCAACCCGCGCGGCAAGGACGTGCCGACCTATCTGGCAGAGGAGTTCAAGGATTCCGGCATCGTCCTGAACGTGGTGGGTTTTCAGCTCAAGGGCGAAGAGGCCGGGGCGAGCGAGCAGTTCAAGGTCGTCGAGAAGATGCAGCCGCCGGGTCGTTTTCGCACGACCAACGACGTGGCCGCTCTCGCCGACGAGCTGCGGCGGGCGGCTGGCCAGCGTCTCCGCTACTGGGTGGACCGCGAAGATAACGAGCTGTTGACCGAGGTTCCCCCGCGCGGATTGGACGTCAGCCCAGACCGGGCCACGGACCAGTGGTTCGTCTTCCCCGAGAGTCTGCCGCCCGGCGGTTACAAGGTGCGCGTGGACACCGACAAGCGGCTAGCGCAAAACGTGGCCGTCAATCGCGGCGATCTGCTCCTGCTCAGTCTCGTACCCGGCCGGCAGCGGCACGAATGGCGGCGCACCTTCGTCACCCGCGACGATTATCCGGGTACTCAGGTGGGCGACCGCAATGGCTGGTTCGCGGCGCTGTTGCAGAACGAACAGGTTAGCGCGGATCGGTTGCAGATGTTGTTGATGTTGGAAAAGGCGCCGGAACGCCAGGAGGCGACCCTGCGGCAACTACGGCCCCACGAGACCTGGATCGAAGTCCAACCGGGCGCGGGCGCCGCTGCGGCGGGAGTGCGCTGGGGACCGGTTGGTGGCTACCCAGCGCCCACGTGGGGCGTGGATGCGCGGAACTGGCCGACGCGAACGAGGACGCCGGACCTGGTGCGTCCGGTCGTTCGCATGTGGTGGAACCCCAACGACGAGCCGGAGGCCGCCGCCACGCTCGAGCGCAACGACAAGTTGAAGTCGCTGCTGGATGCCGCCGACGAAACTCGCACGGTGGACGGCGACGCGGTGGTGATCGAAAGCGTGCGCATCGAGAAGCAACCGGTGCAGACGGGACCGGCGACGTTTGAAGAACGCTCGTGCCTGGTCGTGCGGCTGCATCATCCGCCCGGCCGACCGGTCAAGGTACGGGCCGACGGACTGAATCCGGAGGGCCAGGAGCATCGCTTCTACCCTGAGGTGGGGAAATATACTGCCCTCTTTTGGCCGGCGACGGAAGAGCAGGCTCGGTCGCTGAATCGATTGAGTTTGCTGTCGTTAAAGCGCTTCAAACGCGAGGCCGAGCGCGACGGCTACTTCCTGACCTTCGAGACGCCGGGCGATCCGCAACCCAACAAACCGCGGCCCGAACCGCCGCTTCTGAAGGGGAAGAACCCGTAAACTGGACGAGCCGCGAACCTCAGGGGGCGCGTTCAACAGCGCTCCCAG
>JBBQPD010000576.1:0-4749 GCA_038331535.1 Gemmatales bacterium
CGTTGCGGTTCCGCCCTCACCCGTACCGACACCGCCCTGATTGCACGGAGATCGTATGCCCAACCTGATCCGGCGCGGACTCAAGGGCGCGTTTCGTTTCTTGCTGTCCGGCGTCGGCAACCTGGTCGCCATTTCCATCCGCCGTCGCCTGCGCGAGTTCGAGACCGCCACCCACGACCCCGCTGGCGTTCAACAAACTCTCCTGAAGCGCATTCTCGCCAGGCAGGCCGAGACCGGCTTCGGGCGCGACTTCGGCTTTAACAAAATCCAGACCGCGAACGACTTCCGCCGGCAGGTTCCCGTGGCCGGCTACGAAGCAGTAGAGCCGTACCTCGCGCGCGTCCTCCGCGGCGAGACGTCCGCGTTGCTGGCCGATCCGCGCGTGCATATGTTCGCGCTGACCAGCGGCACGACCGCGAAGCGCAAGTACATACCGGTAACCGACCAGTACCTGGACGATTACCGGCGCGGCTGGAACATCTGGGGCTTGACGGTTTATCACGACCACCCCGAACTGAAGGTGCGCCCGATCCTCCAGATGTCGGGCGACTGGGACGAAAGCCGCAGCGAGTCCGGCATCCCCTGCGGCGCCGTGACCGGTCTGACCGCGACAATGCAGAAACGCTTCGTCCGCTGGCTGTACTGCGTGCCGCCCTGCGCCGGCAAGGTGAAGGACGCCGCCGCCAAGCACTATCTCACCCTGCGCCTGAGCGTGCCGCGCGACGTGGGCATGATTATCGCCGCCAATCCGAGCACGCTGATTAATCTCGCCCGCGCCGGCGATGCCGAGAAAGAATCGCTGATCCGAGACATCCGCGACGGCACGCTCAGCGCGCGTTTCGACATCCCCGACGAGGTCCGCGCTGGCGTGGCCCGCCGTATCCGCAAAGACCCGGCGAAGGCGCGCGAGCTGGAAGGAATCGTCGCCCGGACCGGCACGCTGTACCCCAAGGACTACTGGCCCAAACAAACCCTTCTGGGCAACTGGACCGGCGGCAGCGTCGTCGCTTATCTGCGCCACTATCCGCGCTACTTCGGCACGAAAATCGTGCGCGACGTCGGCCTGATCGCCAGCGAAGGGCGGATGACGATCCCGCTCTCCGACGGCACGCCGTCCGGAGTCCTCGACGTTACCTCGCACTATTTCGAGTTCATCCCCGAGGCGGAAGCCGACAGCCCCAACCCGACCGTGCTGGCCGCCCACGAAGTGCAGGAAGGCTGCCGCTACTTCATCCTGCTGACGACCGCCTACGGACTTTACCGCTACAACATCTTCGACCTTGTCCGCGTCACCGGCTTTCACAACAAGACGCCGCTCGTCGAGTTCCTCAACAAGGGCAAGAACTTTTCGAGTCTTACCGGAGAGAAATTGTCCGAATATCAGGTGGCGCAGGCGATGGCGCAATTGCTGCGCGAGCGCGACCTGTCGCTCACGTCCTATACCCTGGCCCCCCGTGCGCCGAGCATGAAGGCGAACGGCGAGTTCGAGCAACCTTTCTACGGTCTCTTCGTCGAGCGCAACGACTTCGCGGACGAACAGCAGGCATTTCGGTTGGTGGAAGGATTGGACGCCCGCCTGCGGGAATTGAACGTGGAGTACGCCAGCAAACGCGAGAGCGGCCGGCTCGGCCCGATTCATCTGCAACCGGTGCCGACTGGCTTCTGGGCGCGCTGGGACCGCGAACGCCTCCTGCGCAACGGCGGCGCGGCGGAACAATACAAACATCCGTGCTTAATCCCGGACCTTTCGTTCGCTGAGGAAGCGTGCGCGGCAGAGGAAAACACTCACGAGCCGCGACCGTCAGGGAGCGTTCCACGCGCTCCCTGACGGTTGCGGCTCGTGAGTATCGTTCGTGCAAGTGGTTCAAACAAGAAACTCGGAAACTGTAGTGACCCGATGGTCGCGGGCGCCGGTGAACACGGCCTCGCACAGCGCCAGCGTAGCCAGATTGTCGCGGCCGCTGATCTCCGGCTCGGTCCGATCCTCAAGAGCGCATAACAGCTGAGCCATCGTGCCGACAAAGGCGTCGGGGAACCACACTTCCGGCCAGCGCGGCTTCACCCATTCGTCGGGACAGCGTTTCGACGTGTAATCGAGCGTGCTCGGAACCCGAACGGGATAATCCGGCCAACCGATGGTGCCGCGCGCCATTCCCTCCGTACCCTCAACACGCCAGCGAATACCGATGTCTGGGGCGCCGCCTTCGCGCACCGGCCCCGCCCAGACGTCGTCCCAAGAACTGGCCCGTAAGCCACTCTCATACTCCAGAATGTACAAATTGATGCCGTCCTGGTGCGGAAAGCGCGTCCGCGGATCGGGGCGCGTGCTGGCCAGGACGCGGTCGGGTGTGCCGAACCAGTAGCGAAACGTGTCGAGATGATGGACGCTCATGATGAAAGTAGACAGCGATGGCAGTGCTTGACTCCACGGCATCCAGTGCGGGACGGCGCGCATCTCGAGAGTCGCCAGCACCGGTTCGCCGAGCCAGCCGCGCTGGAGCAGGTCTTTCATGGCGCGAACCGACTGATCGTAGCGCATGTTCTGATTCACCGCCAGCAGCACGCCCGCCGCAGTACATGCTTCGACGCAGGCACGGCCTTCGCGCACACTGAGAGCGAGTGGCTTCTGAGCGAGGATGGCACGGATGTGGCCGCCCTTCCGTGCGGCCCGGCGAATCAGCTCCGGCTGTACGTCGGGCGGCACGGCAACGTCGAGAACCTCAACGTCCGCGTCGGCGAGAAGGTCGTCGATGGTGGCGTGGCAGCGCGGGATAGCGTGGCGTTCTGCGACGGCGCGGGCATGGGCCGGATCGCGCGAGGCGATGGCGACGGGGTTGAAACCGGCCTGGCGATAGGCGACGAGATGGCAGTCGCGCATGATGAAGCCGGCGCCGAGGCAGCCGATGCGGAAGTCCTTGCGGCGAGGCAAGCGCGGCAGATAATCGAGAGGGGAGTCCATGACGAGTCCCGGACGGGTTCAGCGGCGCGGATCGATGACGAGGGAAAAACCGGGGAGTAGCCGTGTCGTGTAGGTTTCCCCGAACGCGAGTTCGAGAACGCGCCAGCGCCTGCCGACGCGGCGATGCACTTGCAACGTCGGCCTGTCGGCATCGGCGCGGTTATCGAAAATCCAGTATTCCCTGATTGAGGGCACTTGCCGGTAGAGCCGCACGTTTCGGACCAGATCTTTGTTGGGGTCATCCAGGGAGACAACTTCCACCACCAGGAACGGGCTGACGTCTTCCCAACGGACTTCCCGCAAGGATAAGTCAATCGGGAAGTCATGGAACGCGGAAAGATCCGGCTCGGGGGCAGTCACGACGTCTCGTTCGGGAAGGAACACCCGCGCTTTCGGATGGACGTAGTTGATGATTTCAGGACGTGAATCGGAGCATCGTTGCAGTTTCCGGTCGATCCAGCGTTCGAGGATTCCCTGCGGGGGATTGGGTAAGGCGGACACGTACAGTTTCCCCCTGACGAGTTCGTACTGATGCCCTTCCTGAAAGGCACCGGTCAGAAACTCTTCGTAGGTGAGCCGTTGGCCGTGGTTTGCCGGACCCAGGCGCACGATCGTTGCCATGCTCTTTCCCCCGAATTGGGCCGAACAGGCGCGGTCACCGCCCCGCTGGCGTCAGCACGCGCAGCTCGCGCGGCAGTGGGAAGCTGACATGTTCCTCGCGCACGGTGCGGCTCTCGACCGTGGCCCCGTAGCGCCGTTGGAGAAGCGCCACGCACTGCTCGACCACTTCTTCCGGCGCGCTGGCCCCGGCCGTGACCAGCACCGTTTCGTCGCCGCGGAACCAGGATTCGTCGATTTCACTGGCGCCGTCGATGAGGTAGGCCGGACAGCCGTGCGTCTTGGCCAACTCCGCCAGGCGCATGCTGTTCGAGCTATTCTTGCTACCCAGCACGATCACCGCGTCCGCCAGCGGCACCAGTTCTTTCACCGCCTCCTGCCGATTCTGCGTCGCATAGCAGATGTCATCGCGATGCGGGCCGGTGATCTGGGGGAAACGCTTTCTCAAGGCGCGGATAATCACTTCCGCGTCGTCCACGCTCAGCGTAGTTTGGGTCAGGTAAGCGACTTTGGCGTCCGCGGGCAGATCGAGCGCCGCGACGTCGTCGGCGTCCTCGACGAGACGCATGTGTTCCGGCGCCTCGCCCATCGTGCCCAGGACTTCGTCGTGGCCTTCATGACCGATGAGGACGATGGTGTACCCTTCGCGCGCAAAGCGCACCGCTTCAAGGTGGACCTTCGTTACCAGGGGGCAGGTGGCATCGATGGCGCGGAGATTGCGCGCTGCGGACTCTGCACGGATGAGCGGCGCGACGCCGTGAGCGCTGTACAGGACCGTCGCGCCCGTTGGAATCTCATGTATGTGATCGACGAAGATAACACCGCGTTTGGAAAAGCGTTCGACGACGGGGCGGTTGTGAACGATTTCGTGAAAAACGTAGAGCGGCGTGCCGAACAGGTCGAGGGCGCGGTCGAGACTCTCGATCGCCATGTTGACGCCGGCGCAGAAGCCGCGCGGATTGGCCAGGATGATTTTCATCGCCTCTTCCTCCTTGCTGTTATCGTAGCGTCCCTCCGGGTAACCGCCACAACGAGATTCTGCCGCTTGCGGCTTAGCGGGCGCGTGCCGCTGGCGCAAGCGGCGAACGATAAACGACGACGCCACCCGCGGAGGGGTGGCGTCATGCGATACGGATCGAACAGGCTGGCACTAGTCGAACATGACGCCGTCC
>JBBQPD010000577.1:0-4748 GCA_038331535.1 Gemmatales bacterium
TTTGGTCGGGCGGGGGGGGGCGGGGGGGGGGGGCGCCCCCCCCCCGGCCGCCCCCGCCGGGGCCCCCCCCCCCCCCCCCCCCGCCAGGTCGTGAATCCACCGTCTAGCGCACCGCCAGCAGCGAGTCGATCAGGCCGGTGACGCTCGGTTCCATCCAGCTGAGGATCAGGAACGGGGCCACTCCGAACAACACGCACAGGGCCACCAGCGACACGCCGACGACCAGCTCGCGCGGGTTGATGTCGGCGAAGTTCTTGTACGTCGGGTTCGTGCCCATGAACACGCGCTGGATCGTCCACAGGATGTACGCCGCCGTGATGACCACGGTCAGCGCCGCCAGGATCGAGAACGCCGGGCTGAAGCTCCACGTCCCCAGTACGACCATGAACTCGCCGACGAAACCGCACATGCCTGGCAGGCCCATCGCGGCGAAGAAGATCACCGCGCTGATGCCGCCGTACAGCGGCATCGGTTCGTAGAGACCGCGGAAGTTATCGAGGTTGCGATGATGGGCACGGTCGTACAAAACGCCGACGCAGAAGAACATGCCGGCCGACGTGATGCCGTGGGCGATCATCTGGAACATGGCGCCGTTGAGTCCCCAGGACCAGTATTGCGCCTGGTCGGGCGACCTAGCCCAGATGGCGATGCCGAGGATAACGTAGCCCATGTGGCTGACCGAGCTATAGGCCACCAGCTTCTTGAAGTCGGTCTGGGCCATCGCCGCCAGGGCGCCGTAGACGATGTTGATGACGCCGAACAGGGCGATCCACCACGCCAGCTGATAGCCTGCCCAGGGGCAGATCGGGTAGCAGAGGCGAATGATGCCGTAGCCGCCGAGTTTCAGCAGCACGCCGGCCAGGATCATCGAGATCGGCGTCGGCGCCTCGACGTGGGCGTCGGGCAGCCAGGTGTGGAACGGGAACACCGGCACCTTGATGGCGAAGCCGACGAACAGGAACAGGAACATCGTGTACTGGAACCACGCCTGGAAAAACGGCTGTTTCAGGCGTTCGTTTAGACCCGCGCGAGCGGCGACGATGGCCTTGTCGGCGTCGTCGAGGTTCCTCTTCGCGGCCTCGGTGGCCTGATCGCCGTAGCGTTTGAGCATGTCTTCTTTGAGCTTCTCCGCCCGGTCCAGGGCGGGGGTCGTCACCGGCAGGTCGCTGCGATACTGCATGGCCGCCTTGCCGACGCGTTGTAGCAGGACCAGGTCGAAGGTGTTTACGACGCCGCCTTGCTTCGCCGCCTCGCCGTCAAACTTGAGTCGCGCGGCGTCGAGGTCGATCTCGGCCTTTTTCAGGGCGCCCCTTGCCCGGTCTTTCTCGCCGCCTTCATTGGCGGACTTGACGGCTTCGTCCGCCTGGTTGTACGACGCCTCCGCTCTGGCGAGCGCGTCCTTGACGGCGGGCGGCATGTTCGCCTTGGCGGCCGCCGCTAGTTTGTCCGGGCTGACGAAGTCGCGCACGTCGGTGAAGTAGAAGCCGAGCAGGGCGATGAGGATGAACACCGAGCCGAACAGGGTGTACAGGAAGAACTTGATGGCCGCGTACTCACGACGCGGGCCGCCCCAGACGCCGATAAGGAAGTACATCGGCAGCAGCATCACTTCCCAGAAGATGTAAAAGAGGAAGAAGTCCAGGGACAGGAAGGTGCCGAGCATGCCCGTTTCCAGCACCAGGAAGAGGATGCAGTAGCCGCGCACGAACTTGGTGATGCCCCAACTGGCGATCATGGCCAGGAAGCAGAGGACCGTGGTGAGCAGCACCAGCGGCATGCTGATGCCGTCGGCGCCCATATAGTATTCGACGTTGAAGCGCGCGATCCACTCGTGGCGGCCGATCCAGTCCTGCGGATTCAGGCGGGCGGCGCTGCCTGTCGGCGCCGACTCGGCGGTGTTGACGCGGCTGGAGAGCGACATTTTCGCCCGGCCGTCCGGCTTGTCGCCGCTGGTGTTGCGGTCCACCACTTCCGCCTTGTAGAGGATGAACGCGCAGACGCTGACGCCAAGCGTCAGGGCGGTGCCGAACAGCGACCACCAGCGCATCGCCTCTTCCCAGCCCTTGGGGAAGAGCAGCAGGCCGAGCGCGAAGAGGCTGGGGAGGAAGACCACCAGCGACATCAGGATCAGGTCGGTTTCAGGCATTGGGAGTCTCAGCTATCGTTCGGCCGCTTGCGGCTTGGCGGGGAGGACCGCTAAGCCGCAAGCGGCAATTGCATTTACAGCGCGGCCAGCGCCACGAAGATGCCGACCGCGGCCAGCACCAGGAACAACACGTAACTGCGCAGGAAACCCGTCTGGAGACGCCGAAAGCCGCCGCCGATCGCGTAGGTCGTGTTCCCCAGCACGTTTACCAGGCCGTCGATGATGTTGCGGTCGAAGATGCCGTCCCACTTCGACACCCACACGGTCGCCCGCGCGATGAAGTGGATCAGCCCATCGATCACGCGCAGGTCGAACGCCTTGAGCCAGTGAGCGATCGCCAACGACGGCCGCACGAGCACGGCACTATACAGCTCGTCGAAGTACCACTTGTTCGCCAGAAAGGCGTGGACGCGCGGGAACTGCTCCTTCCCCTCAGCCGGGTCGAGGACGCGGTAGTGATAGAGCAGATACGCGAACACGATGCCGATCGCCACCACCAGCAGCGCGAGGTTGCCGGAGAAGTGGTGGTAGTGATGCGCCCAGTAGCGCTCCGTATTCTCATACGGCTTCATCGGCCCGTTCCAGACCTCACCCAACTCCGGCGAGGGACCATAGTCGGCCTGGACCGCTTCGGGCTGCGAATGGTGGATCGTCTTTTCGAGCCAGCTGGCCAGCGGATCCCAGGGCGGCGCGCCCCAGGCGACGACCACGCTAAACACGGCCAGGATAATCAGCGGCCCCGTCATCAACGGCGGCGACTCGTGGGCGTGATCGTAAACGTGCTGGTCGCGCGGCTTGCCGGCGAACGTCAGCAGCCACATGCGGAACATGTAGAAGGCGGTCAACCCGGCCGTCGCCAGCGGCACGATGAACAGCAGCATGTGCTGCCGGTGCAGGTGAGTGAAACCGATGGCCGACGACAGCACCGCGTCCTTGCTGTACCAGCCGCTAAACAGCGGGATGCCGCAGATGGCCAGCACGCCCATGAGCATCGTCAGGGCGGTGATGCGCATCTTCTTGTACAGGCCGCCCATCTTCATCATGTCTTGCTCGTGATGGCAACCGTAAATGACGCTGCCGGAGCCGAGGAAGAGCAACGCCTTGAAGAAGGCATGCGTGACCAGATGGAACAGGCCGGCCACCCAGCCGCCGACGCCGAGCGCCAGCATCATGTCGCCGAGCTGGCTGACGGTCGAATAAGCGAGCACCTTCTTGATGTCGGTCATGACGACGGCGATCGACGCGGCCACGAACATGGTGATGGCGCCGGTGTAGGCGATGACCAGCAGCACTTCGGGCGTAAATAGCGGGAAAATGCGGCCGACGAGGTAAACGCCGGCCGCCACCCTCGTGGCGGCGTGGATGAGGGCGCTGACCGGCGTCGGGCCTTCCATCGCGTCCGGCAACCAGACGTGCAGCGGAAACTGCGCCGACTTGCCGACGCAGCCGAGGAAGATGCCCAGGCCGGCGACGACCAGCATCCAGTACGGCATCGAGCCGTATTCCTTCGCCTTCGGGCTGCTGTCCACGGTGGCCGAATCGTCGCGGTCCTCGCTACCGATGCCGTGGAAGTTCTCGCCGAGTACGCGCGGGAAGATCACCAATTCGGAGCCGGCAGGGTCGAGCTTGAGGTCGCGCCGGCCCTGGGTCGGTGCATCCTCGATCGGGTTGGCGCGGACGAACTGGCCGCCCATCTTTAATGCCACATCCCCCTGCGTATCTCGCAACGGCGAGCGGATACGGCTGAACACCTCCTGGAAGTTGAGCGTGCCCAGGTAGGTGAACAGGATCAGCAGGCCGACGATAAAACCGGCGTCGCCGATACGGTTGGTGATGAACGCCTTGTTGGCCGCGTTCGAGGCGCTCTTGCGCTCGTAGTAGAAACCGACGAGCAGATACGAGCAGATGCCGACCAGCTCCCAGCTGAGGAACACCTGGAACAGGTTGTCCGCCAGCAAGAGATTGAGCATCGAGAAGCAGAACAAGGACAGGAAGAGGAAGAAACGCCCGAACCGGCCGCGGCGCTGGAAATGGCCGTGCGCGGAATGAACGTGATGGTCCTCGACCAGCGGCTGCTGCTCGTCGGCCATGTAGCCCATCGAGAATAGATGGATCAACGTGGCGATGAACGACACCATGACGAACATGACGACGCTGAGCGAGTCGATGTGGAAGCCGATACGAAGCGTGGTGGCGCTGGCGGGGTCGCTCATCTCGGCAGGGGCGATGCGCAGCCAGTCCCAGTGGCCGTCCCACTTGTGTTCCAGCTTGGCGATCGTGGCCTCGTGTTCTTCCACGGCTTTCGTGATAGTCTCGACCTTGTCCCTGGCCTCTTCGATTTTGGCTTCCACTTGCCTGGACTGCGCCGCCAAAAGCTCTTCCCTGGCCGCGGGCAACTTCTGACGCGCTTCACCAATCTCTCTCTCGGCGTGCTGCTTGCTTTCCTCGTCCTTGTGCTGTCCGGCGAGAAACTGCACGGCGCCGCTGAGGCAGAGCAGGAAGGAGAGGGCGATGGCACCCGTGGCGGTGTAGGCGGACCAGCGGCCGCGGCCGGGCCGGTCCTCGTCCTCGCCGCCGAACAGCTCGAACAAGGGACGGACGC
>JBBQPD010000578.1:0-4746 GCA_038331535.1 Gemmatales bacterium
GAAGGAAGCGGGCGAGTGAGGTCCGCGAAGGCGGCCCTCACTCGCGAAGTGAATGGCATTAGCCAGCCACGTTGCCGCCGCCGAAGAAGCCGGGGAAGATGATGTCGCCGTACTGGTTGAACCCTGCACCGTCCTCTCCCACCGACGAGAAGGGGGACTGGTTGAAATCGACCAGGGAAGCGAAACCGGCGCCGGGACCGGAGAGCACTGCGCCGAATCTATCGGTGGCACCGACGTGGACGCCCCCTGTGTAGGCCGGATCGTATTCAAAGAAACTGGCTGCCAGGCTGCCATTGGCACCGTCGAAGACCTTGACGTTCGGCCCGCCCCCCTTCATCGGGGCAGTGATGATGTCGGCAACACCGCCGTTGACCACGTTGCCGCAGGCCACGTTGACGCCGGTCGTGACGTTGGTGGCATAGGCGAAGAAGCTGAACAGAAGGGACGAGTCGGCGATGACGCCTCTAGAGTCCGCCGCAATCTTGGCACCGTCGATCACCTTGACATGAGGCGCACCGCCCGCTCCCGTTCCCGTCACGATATCAGGGGTGGTCGTGCCGCCGACCTGTCCCACGGCGACCGTGACGCCGATCTTCAGGGACGGATCGTAGGCGAAGAAGCTCGACAGGATGTTGAGGTTGGAGCCATCGAAGATGATGACGCGGGGAGCGCCGCCGCCCGCGCCGACGATGATGTCACTCTGGGGACCACCGCCCATGTTGGCCGAGGCGATGTAGGCGCCGAGGGTGAAGTTCGCGCCGAAGGGGAAGAAGTCGTTGATAGGCGTGAGGTTGATGCCGACGATGGCGCCGCCGCTGACGATGCTCTTGTAGACCTTGATCTCGGTGGCGCGGCCGGGACCGGAAGCGACGATGACGTCGTCGAAGCCGTCGTTGTCCACGTCGCCGAGCGCCGTGCGGACGCCGCCGCCGAAGCTCGTCTCGAAGGCGAAGAAACTGCCGACGAGTTTGCTGGTGGCTGTACTATACACCTTGACGTGGGGCGCACCGCTGTCGGCGCCGTAAGCGAGGAGTTGTCCGGAACTGGGGACGATGCGGTCTTCGAGCGCTTCGACGCCGAGTTTGTTGGCGTGGGAAGCGAAGGCCGACGGAGTGGCCTTGCTCGGACGTTTGCGGATGGACTTCAGCCATTGGACGGGATTCATGGTGCTTCTCCTTCGTCACGGCGCGGGGTAAGCGTGACGAAAACTGGGGTGGTCATCGAGTGAAGCGAACGCACTTCACCTTGATTCAGGGCGGAATATTGCCGTAATTCTTACCTACCCTACTCATCACATTCTCACATGTCAAAGAGAATTTAGAAGATTTCTACAATTTGAGTAAATTGGGTAATTTGCGAGTGCTGCCGTGGAAAATCCTTGGAGAGACGATGCTTTTCCCACGACTGTTCAAGGAATTCGTGCGTTTGAGATACCTTACTCACGGAAAATTCACATGTCAAAGGGAATCTGGCGAACTTCGACAATTCGTCGGGATTGCGCATTTGAAGAGTTCTGGACTCGACTATTCCTCATTTGCGGATCATAAGGGATTCGGTTAGCCGCGACGCGAGTCTTCGAGCGGAGCGCGTCGGAACATCGCCCTCCGCTCGAAGACTCGCGTCGCGGCTAACATTACAGCGCTGGATTGCCTGGAGGGTAGCCGAATTCGCCAGAATTCGGGTCGCTCAACAGCCACCAAGAACCCGAATTCTGGCGAATTCGGCTACAAGTAGCGCTGTAGTGCTAACCAGGGCGATCCAGTCGTCATCCGCTGACGCCGCCTTTGCCGAAGCGTGTTTGCAGGCGCTGGCGAGTGTTCTTGCTCAGACCCCGAACATCCAGATGCAACTGCGTCAGGGAAGGCAGGCACGGCGTCAGCCGGCTCAGGTGCGGTGAAGCCGCCAGCGCCGCCGCTCCCTCGGGGCCAAGCTGATTGTTGTCGAGCCAGAGCTTCTCCAGCCGGGCCAGCCCCGGCAGGCCGGCCAGGGCGAGCGCGTGCTCGTCGGTGAAAACGGAGCAACTCAGGTTCAGCGAGCGCAGCCCTTCCAGGCACGGTGCCTTCAGCACGGTTGCCACGCCGCTCACGACGATTCCCGATTCCGTGAGATCGAGATGAGCCAGGCGCTTCAGATGCGGGAAATCCCGCAGGAGGGCAGTGCTGGCCTCGTCTCCATCAACCAATTCGAGCTCCTCGATCCAGCCGAACACCTCGGCCGCGGACTCTCAATGAGGGAACATGGCGGCCTTTGAGTGAATCTCAGGGCCGATGGGATTTCCCTATAGGAAAGTCTACCAGTGCCATGTAGTGTACAAAAAGTCATTAGCCGGCACTCCTCGAAATAGAGGTCGCCGGATTATAGCAGGAGAGACGTCATGGCGGAATTTCTGCGGCATCACTACGGCGACTGCGAGGGACCGCTGGGGACGCCCTGCACGGACCGGCAAGCTCGGGTCCTCGACGCTCTGCTGAGGACGCTGCCTCACGACGACCGGTTCGCGCCGGGCCATCTGGTGATCGAGAAGGCGACGACGGAACTGCTGCCGGGCGAGCGGGCCGACGTCAGTTGGATCAGCACCGAGGACCCGGACCGGATGCGCGACGTGGTGCTGGCGCGCGGCATGAACGACGAGCATTTCAAGCTCAATCCACTGGTGACGCTCCAGCACGCCTACTGGCTGCCGCCGGTGGGCAGAAGCCTGTGGCGCAAGCGCGTCCGCGACGGCAACCGCGCCGGCATCAAGGCCAAGACGCTCTATCCGGCCCGCCCGGCATCGTGGCCGGACGCCGCCTCCTGGCCACCGGACTTCGCGTTTCCGCTGGTGCAAGCGGGACTGCTCACCGGCAAGTCGATCGGCTTCCTGCCGACAAAGGTGCGCGCGCCGACGGACGAGGAGATGAGCCGCGATCCGGCCCTGCGCCAGGTGGGGCGCATCATCGAGGAATGGCTGCTGCTGGAGTACGCCTGCGTCTATCTGCCGGCCCAGCAGAACGCGGTGGTCGAGGCGGTCAGCAAGGGGATGTCGCTTCCGGACGACGTGAAGCGCGCCCTGAACTTGCCGGACCTGACGTTGACGTTCACGCCGTTGACCGAAATCGAGAAACACATTCGCCGGCGACTCGACGCGATTGACTTCGAGCGCGTGGCGAATGAGGCGGTGGGCCGGGCGCTCGACAAGGCGCGCGGCCGAGTCTGACGCCACTTGCGGCGTAGCGGGTCCGACCGCTACGCCGCAAGCGGCAAGAAGGCGAGCTGTCAGGGTCACGCGATCGGGAGACAGCCGCCGGTCCTGTGACCTTTCCGAAAACCTGAAGGAGATGAATCCATGTTCGTGCAATTGACCCGCGAATTCCTCGGCAAACCGCCGGGGGAACGCATCGACGTCAGCGAGACGGACGCCAAGCACCTGATCGAGCAGGGCGCGGCCGTCGCCATTGACAACGATCCGATCGGCCCGGCCGTCGGCCGGGCCTTCGAGCAGGCAATGGGACGCTTCACCGACTCGCTTCAGCGCGCCGTCGATGGGGCGCTCAAGCAGGTGGCCGACGTCCAGGGACGCAGCCGCCGCAACGCCGCCCCGCTGCTGTTCGGCGAGAACGGCGCGGGCGACGTCAAACACACTTTCGGCGACTGGCTCCTGTGCGTCCGCAAGGGCGATCAAAAGACGCTCTCCGACAAGTACGGCAGCCACCTCGTCGGCTGGGATAGCGCCGAGAGCAAGTCGGCCATGAACTCGCAGCAGGGGACGCAGGGCGGTTACACCGTGCCGGCGGAGTTCCTGCCGCGCGTGATGCAGCTCGCCAGCGAGAACGCGGTCGTTCGACCTCGGGCCACCATCGTGCCGATGAGCAGCCGATCGATCCACCTGCCGACGCTCGATCACACGACGGCCCCGAGCGCCGGCGACTCGGCCTTCTTCGGCGGGCTGCTGGCTCGCTGGACCGAGGAGGCAATCACGCAGACCGAGACAGAGCCGAGCTTCAAGCAGATCGAGTTGGTGGCTCACGAACTGTCGGGCTACTCGAAGATCAGCAACACGCTCCTGGCCGACAACGCCGTCGGTCTGGAAGCGCTGCTGCTCAACCTCATCGGCCGGGCCATCGGCTGGTACGAGGACTACGCCTTTCTGCGCGGCAGCGGCGCCGGCAAGCCGCTGGGCGCACTCAGTGCGGCAGCCCTCATCAGCGTGACGCGCTCGGGTGCCAGTGCCTTCACCCTGGCCGACGCCGCCGGCATGCTCGCCCGGCTGCTGCCCGGCTGGGACCCGATGCACACCGTCTGGGCGATTCATCCGACGGTGCTGGCGAAGCTGTTCCAGATGTCCAGCACGGCGGGCAACATCGTCTACCTCGACAACGCTCGCGACAAGCCGGTGATGGTGCTGTTCGGCATCCCGGTCGTCGCGACCGAGAAGCTGCCGGCGCTGAACACCCTCGGCGACGTGCTGCTGCTCGACCTTCAGCACTACGTCGTGGGCGTTCGGCAGCAGGTCGAGGTGGCCTTCAGCGAGCACGTCGCCTTCACGTCGAACCAGGGGACCTGGCGCTTCGTGAGTCGAGTCGATGGCCAGCCCTGGGTGCGCTCGGCCATCACGCTGTCGGACGCGTCGAGCACCCTGTCCCCCTTCGTCGGCCTCGCGGCCGGGTAACGAACCCCACTTTTCGCTTTCGGCTTATCAAAACTGCCAAGCCGCAAGCGGCAACAATTTATAGCCCACAAAACGGGTGATTTACTCATGGAGAACTG
>JBBQPD010000579.1:0-4742 GCA_038331535.1 Gemmatales bacterium
GTGTCGTTCTCGTTGATAATCGGCAGGCAGCCCCATTCGAGCAGGGTGAAGAGTGTGTTGCGCGCATTCAGATAGCGGGCGCGGTTGTCGAAATCGCCGGCCGTGAGCAACAACTGAGCGGTAGGGATGCCGTGGCGAACCAGGCACTCTTCGTAGCCGCGCATGAGGAAAGCTTGGCCGACGGCGGCGCAGGCTTGCAGCTCGCGCAAGTCGGTTGGCCTTTTCAGGAGAGCGAGTCGGCCGACGCCAGCGCCGATGGCCCCGGAACTGACCAGGACGACCTTGCGCCCGGCGGCGCGAACGCGCTGAATCTGGTCCGCCAGCGATTGAAGTCGCTCCGGCTCCAACATACCGTCAGCGCGCGTCAGAACATTCGTACCGACCTTCACGACGACCGTGTGGGCCAGGGCGATCACCTCCTGCCGAACGGTATCGCGCATACGTCATTCCTTCGAGATTATTTCACCTCCGCAAGAAGGTCGTTGTATTCGTGCGTTGATTGAGGGTCAGCAGAGAGGTGATTCTGGTCAGCGAATGCCGCAAGCCCGCGGCGCCAGCCAAGGACGAGCGGCGCGGTTTAGATTCTTATCTCTGAGCTTCTCCGCAAGCTGCAAAGAAGTTCAGCCGAGTTCTGACTGAGAGTCTGTCCCAGAAGTAGGATTTACGAGCCGCGACTGTTAGGGAGCGTTAGAGGTACGCCGCGACAAGCGCTCCCTAACGGTCGCGGCTCGTAGATAAAGACCCCTTCTGGGACAGACTCTGACAGCTAATAGCTCTCAGCTAACAGCTTTCAGCCAGACTGGTTTTTTGTGGTTGCTAACTCGTTGCGGCTTGGCCGCTTTAACACCGGTTCGCTCGTCCGTGACTGGCGCCGCAAGCTCGCTGTTTTTTTTCAGAGCACCATCCGTTCACGGAGTCAGATCGACTTCGAGGTGGACGTTCGGTGCCGTCATTTCCGGAACCTTCAACAGGCGGTCGATAAGCTCGCGTTCGGCGCTCTGGTTCACCGGCTGTATCTGGACGGAAAAACTATGATCGGCACGGACGACGATCCGCACGTCTTTGGCCAGTCCGCCGCAAGCCCGCGCCGCCTTCTGGTGTAACACGGCCGCCGTGATCGGCCCCTTGGCCTCGGCTGGCCGTGGTTCGACTTTTTCGGGTTCCTTGACGGGGGCTAGTTTGAGCGCCGGCGCGGCCGGATGTTCGTTCTCGACGAACGCGGCCGGCCACTCGTTCGTCTTCGCCGGCGGCGTCGGTCGCTGCCCCGCCCACGACGCCACGGTGTGCTTAGGGGCCGGTTTCGCCACAGGAGCTCGGACCTCTTCTGCGACTGGAGCGGGAACCTGGGTGAACGGCGGCAATTGCGTGAGTTCCATTGGCGGGCGAGGAGCGAGGGGGGCGGTATTCAATGGAGCCGGTACATTGTTTCCAGCGCTGACACTCTCTGCTTTCCTGGGAAGCGCTGGACTCGTCATGACGGCGGGCAGTGCCTCTGGCGTTTTCTTTGTCGAGTTTTCCGGTGCGAGCACGGTGTCGGCTGCCCAGGAAGACGGAACCCGGGGCACCGCCAGCAGATCGACGGACGGTTTCACCTGGTCCGTGGCGAACACGGCACTTCGCGGCTTCTGGCTCGAGCGCACGGGCGGGGCAAGTTGTCCACTCTGAGACGGGGCCGGCGTCATGGGCGGGTGTACCGGATCGGGAACCGGAAGCGCGGGCGGCAGCATCAGCGACAAGCCGAGAGGCCCGTCGTTTCGTGGCAGCAGTTTTGGCGGCGCCGGCGGGACGGTTTCGATTGGCAGCAGGAGGGTATTCTGCGCGGTCACCGGACGGGTCAGACCCAGAACGCTGGCCGTCAGCAGGAATCGGGCGGCGCGCTTCAGAACGACTCTCATGGTCGGCTCTCCCGGAAAAGGAGCGTCTCAAAGAATACGGCGGGGCGGTAAGAAAGCGGACGACGCAGCGGTTTCGAATCGCTAGGAGTGTCACGCGCCGCGAGCGTCAGGGAGCGCTCCCCGACGCTCGCGGCGCGTAATGAACTTTGAGGGAACTGAGGCGGACTAATAGCCGCTCAGCTCGCGTGTCACAGCCCGCTGGGCCTCGGGCGTCGGGCAGGGGTACAGGTGCAGATGGTCCTTATCGACCAGCACCACTTCCACACGCGGCCGACGGACGTGGTACGGGAACGGATAACTCGATTCCTTCGTTTCCGTGTAATAGACGACACATTTCCAGTGGCAGTGGTGCAGCTGCGCCATGCCGACGAGCGGGAAGAAACGCGGCGGATCGATCTTGTCCACGATCCGTTCCGGCACCATTTCGATGTCGTCGCGATGTTCCTCGTAGAAGTAGGGAACGCCGCGGGTGACGCGCGGCATGGCGCGCAGGACGGCGGAAATATCCGGCGGATCCTCGCACAACGGCGGCGGAAAGCCCTCCCGGATCGGCGGCAGAATCGGCGTGCGGCCATCGTTCAGCCCGCCGTACTTCTCGTCCATGCGCTCCTGAACCCAGGGGGGGACGGGTATGGGGGTAAAGATACCCATCGAGTAGGGCACGCATCCGCTCATTCCAAGGGGAGCGGCCAGCGTCAGAGCCAGCAGCACCCAGGTACGCACCTTCAACATTCCCGTCTCCCTTCCTGCGGAAGTCCTCGCCCCCGACGGCGGTGGTTCCTCGTCCCTAGCAAATATCGGATGCTGCGGAGAACGACTTTAACGAGACGGGCGGAAATGACGGATGTGTCGGAAAAAAGAGTAAGGAGGACTGAGGATTGAACGATCGGTAACGGTTACTGTCGGGGAAGGGCAATGAGACTTTGACGGTCCGCGGTCAGCGACAGGCAGAATTCGTCGTCGGGGACGGGATTCTCCGGCCCGTGGATCAAGCCGAGGCGGCGCTTGAGGGCGTACATCCAGTTTAGGCAACCTCTCAGATGCAATTCGAGGTTCAAGACGCTGTGAAACACGGGGACAGAGGTGCGCGGTAAAACGCGCGCATCGCAACCTGGATAGACGAAGCCGCCGAATGCCGACAAGCAACCGTCGTAGCCTGCCTCCTCGATGTACGAATAGAGTTCCGGGCGCAGATCCTTCGGTCCGCCATAAGGGTAGGCGAGCCAGCGCACCGGACGCTGCAACTTCTCTTCCAGTGTCCGCTTCGATTCGATGATCTCATGCTGGGCCTGATCGAAGGTCACCCGGCCAAGATTGGGATGCGTGACCGTGTGCGAACCGATCTCGAAGCCCATTCCGACCATTTGGTGAACGTCGTCCCAGGTCAGGTTTGGCATCCGCGGCAGGTGCCGGTCCCATTCGTAGACGTGGTCGGTGCCGACGTAGGCCGTGGGCAGAAAGAAGGTGGCAGGGAGGTGATACCGGGCCAGGACGCTCGCCGCGAAGAGGTTGTCGCGGTAACTGTCGTCGAACGTGATCGCCACGGTCCGGGGCGGCAGCGGCTTCCCGGCGCGGATGAGCTCGAACACTTCGCCGAGCGGGACGACGTTGAAGCCGTGCCGCAGCATGCGGCAGATGCGCTCGAAGCGCGCGGTACTTACCGTCAGGCCGTCCTCGGGGATGGCATCGGTGACGCGGTGGAAGATGAGGATGGCAATAAACTGTCGTCCGGCCCGACGCTCGATGGCTTCCTGCACCCTGGCCACGCCGGAATACTTGTACAGGCCACACAGGGCGGCCTTGATGAGGTGCTTCAGACGGGTCATGAGTGTCGCCGTACTTGTCGCCGCGATCCAAGCTTTGGAGGAGTCGCCCGAGGGGTGATCGTGCGCACGCGCTCTTCCGAGCAAGAGATCTCCATCCCCAGTGAGGGTGCAACTACCCAACTATAGCATAAGTTCTGCGCCGATTCCGCGACCCGCGCGACCGGATTACCGAACCTAGACGGTATCCGCAGGAGGCTTCCCCAGCAGAATGAAGTGGACAACGAATTCGGAACGGCTCCGCTGTTGACGGCGACAATCGGAACCGTCATGCTAAATAGGAGCAGATTTGCTCGCGCCGTTCACGCCTCGGGGAGTTTCCACATGCGCCGCATTAGCGCCGTCCTTCTCGCTCTGACGCCGCTCCTGGTACTGGCCGCCGATCCGCCCGTAGACAAGGAGAAGAAGCTGCCGGCCCTGCGCGTCGGTGCCAACGTGCCGGGTCCGTTCCACCCCTACAACGTGAACGGCAGGTTCGGTCCGCAACGGGTCAAGGACAAGGTTACGGAGAAAGAGGAAGACATTGAAGGCCATTACCATTGTCCGATTACGGAACACGGTGAAGACCCGATGGTGCTAGTGTTCACGCGCGACCTCGAAGTCGGCGACAAGCTCAAGAGCCTGCTTCAAAAACTCGACACCGTCACCACGGCCAACAAGGACAAAGTCCGCATTGGGGCCACCGTGGTGTTCCTCGACAAGGAACTACCCGACGTCCTCGGCAGCACGGAACCGGAACTGGACAAGTACGAAAAGAATGAGGACCGCCGGCGCGAATTGGCCGCCTCGCTGCGGGAAAAGTTTTCCGGGATGTTCAAAGACGAGAACCCCTTCACCAAACAAAAACTGGTCGTCGTCTGCATCGGCAGCGATAAAGATTTGGCGAAATATGAGCTGGACCTCAACCACAAGGCTACGGTCGTGCTCTACAACAAGCTCGAAATCCGCGCCGTCCACGACTACGAAGAACTCGACGACGCCAAGATCGACGCGATCATGAAGGACGTCGCCGACAAGCTCGGCG
>JBBQPD010000580.1:0-4739 GCA_038331535.1 Gemmatales bacterium
CCGCGCTCCCCTATCGGGTCGCGGCGAAACGTCAGCGTTCACTTGCGTTTGAACGCCAGCGCGAAGTCCTCGAACTGGAGGAGTTGATCGCCGTTCTCGGAGTCCAAAAAGAACTGCTCGAACAGGTCGCGGATGTGCTGGGAGGCCAGTCGATAGTAACTGAACTTGCCCTTGCGCTCGACGGCCACGAGTTTGGCCATGCGCATCAGGGTCAGGTGATGGCTGACGGCGGGTTGCGACTGGTCGAGCAGTTCGCGGAGTGCGGACACGTGCAATTCACCGTCCTGGGCGAGGGCCAGGACGATCTTCAGCCGCGATTGGTCGGCCAGCAGTTTGAAGACGTCGGTCAGTCGTTCGAGGGTGTCTCTCGGGATCTTGATTGGCGAGGGTTCGCTGCGGACGGCACGCGGCTTCATGCTCACGGTGGCGGTGCTCAAGGGTAGGACCTCCGGGGCGATCCGTGGCCGGCGGAGGGGTGTCACCGCCGCGGACACGGAGATCGCTGCTGCACAGGGTTCGGACGCTCCGAGGGCGAACGAGACGCGAAAACCCCAGACGGACGCTCCGCGCACCCGACGGGGTTGGCCGCCATCGGCCTACCTTCGGTCTCACTCATCCACATGGATTTACGAGTCTCGGTGTAGAATATCAGCACGCATTCGCGCGTCAAACAAAAAACCTGCGGATTTCCTCATTCGTGTGCAGAATCCTGATAAAACGGAGAGGAGAAATATCAATGACGCGCTCGGCGGCGCGCGCTTGCCGCCTGAAATGTCTGGATGGCGGTCTCTAACGGAGATGACCATGACTACTTCTCCGAGAAAAAGTCAGACCCGCGCTACTCTCGCCGAGCGCCTGGCCAAGGGCAAGCTGATCCGGCGGCGCGTGCCGCGTTCCTCCCACGCAGACTGGGAGCCGGCCGCGGACCGGCCCGATCCCGTTTCTTTGCTCGAAGGGTCCAACACCGGGCGCGTGCCCGAGCTGGTGCCGATCCGCTATGGCCGGATGATGCCAACGCCGTTCACGTTCTTGCGCGGATCGGCTGGCGCGATGGCCTTGGACCTCGCGGCGACGCCGGCCACCGGCTTGCACGTCCAGCTCTGCGGCGATTGCCACCTGATGAACTTCGGCGGCTTCGGGACGCCCGAGCGCAACTACGTCTTCGATCTGACGGACTTTGACGAGACGCTGCCCGGTCCCTGGGAATGGGACGTCAAGCGGTTGGCGGCGAGCGTGGTCGCCGCCGGACGCGCCATCGGCCTATCGGACCGCGACGCGGCGGACGCGGCACTCGCCTCCGCGCGCAGCTACCGCCTGCGGATGCGCGAATTCGCCGCCATGCACACACTCGACCTGTGGTACGCGCGCATCGACGGCCAGCTTCTGCTCGACCTCATGCGCGGGGACAAACCCCGCAACGGCGAACCGCCTCTCCCCAAAATCCGCCAGCACGACGGCGATCACTTCGTGGCCAAGATGACCGAGGTCGTGGAGGAGCGCCGACGCTTTCGCGACAATCCCCCGCTCGTTTTCCATCCGCCGCAGGGCGACGCATTCGAGCAGGATGTCCGGCATTTCCTGTCCCACTACCGCGAGACGCTCCAGGAAGATCGGCGCACGTTGCTTTCCCGCTACCATTTCGTCGATCTCGCCATGAAGGTGGTCGGCGTCGGCAGCGTCGGCACGCGCTGCGCGATCCTGCTGCTTGAAGCCGGCGAAGGCGACGCCCTGATCTTGCAGTACAAGGAGGCCGGCCCGTCCGTGCTGGAACCGTTCGTCGGCAAGAGCAAGTTTCACAATCACGGACAGCGCGTGGTTTACGGTCAGCGTCTCTTGCAATCGGCCAGCGATCTCTTCCTCGGCTGGGCCACGGACGAGCAAGGACTGCACTTCTATTTCCGGCAGCTACGCGACATGAAGACCTCGGTTCGCGTGGAGGGGATGTCGGCGTCCACGCTGCTGGGCTATGCGGAGTTGTGCGGCCTGGCCCTGGCGCGCGGCCACGCCAAAGCCGGCGATCCGGCGCCGATCAGCGGCTACCTCGGCAGCGGCGACGCCTTCGACCGCGCCATCGCGGCCTTCGCTCGTCGTTACGCCGATCAGACCGAACGCGACCACGCGGCGATGCTGAAAGCCATCCGCGCGGGCCGATTGGTTGCCCAGACTGAGGAACCGCAGGAAGACGTGGCTCGTGGAAAGCAGGAGGGACGTAGGCCGCACCGGGGGTGACGTTCAAGCGCCGGAGAGTTACTTCTGACGGAGTCTATCAGTCCTTCTTCGGAAGGCGTGCGAGCGCCTCGGCGGGGCGAGGATCCTTCGGATCGAGCTTCTGGGCGTTCTCCAGATGGGTCCGGGCTTCTTGCTCCTGACCCAGGTCCGCGAGAACCTGGCCAAGACCTAACTGAAGCTCAAAGTCGTTCGGCCGGCAGACGACGCCTTTCCGCAAGGGGGCCACGGCGGCCGCCTTCTCGCCCAGCAATTTCAACGACAGACCCCAAAACAAGTAGGCCTGGTCGTAATCTGGCTTCAACTCCGTCGCCCGTCGGGCTTCGACCGTTGCCTCGTGCAACCATCCCTTGGCCGCGGGAGAGTTCGGTTGCTTCTCGGCCTGGCTGAACAGCACCAGGGCCAGCGTGTAATGGGCCAGGGGGCTGTTCGCGTCGAGTTCCACGCCTCGGCGCAGCAGCGGCATCGCCTGGTCGTAGCGGCGGAGGCGGGCCAGGTTGCGGCCAGCGCCGACGCAGGCCTCCGACGTCGGCTGCCGCGCGATCTCCTCCAGGTAAAGCCGAACGGCTTCGGCGTAGCGGTGCTTGTCTTCGAGATCGCGCAGGTCCAGCTCGCGGCGAATGCGGCCCACCCGCATGCTCACGACTTCTTCCAGGAACAGGTCGGGCCAGACCTGATCGTAAGGCAGCGCGGCGGCCTGTCTCTCGTATTCGGCGGCGGCTGCCGCGTCGCCGCGCGAGTGAGCGAGTGCGGCCAGGTGGGAGCGCGCGCTCCGGCGCGAAGAGGGGTGATCCAGGGCGGCGGTCAGGAAGTCCTGCGCCGCCCGATCGTCGCCCCGTGCCAACGCGATCCGGCCCAGGCTGAGAGCGGCGCGCGGGTTGCCCGGCGCGCGCTCCCATTCCTTGCGGAACAGCTGCTCTGCCTCCTCGGTTTCCTGGCGCTCGAGCAGCGCCTCCGCCAAGCGGAGATGAATGAAGGAGGAATAGCGCGGCACGGAGTCGCTCGCTGTCGCCGCATGCCGAAGCAGGGGCAAGGCATGCTCGGAATCGCGCTTCAACGCCATGAGGCCGCGCGCGTACGGCCAGCGCGGATCGGAAGGGTTGAGGCGCGCGGCTTCGCGGTAGCAGGCGTCGGCCTCGCGGTCGAAGAGCTGGGTCATGAACGTCATGCCGAGTCTGCCCCACGCGCTGGCCGAATCCGGCTTGGCCAGCACCTGCTGGCGGGCGTACTCGATGACTTTCCGGACCTCCTCCTCCGAGAGGTCCGCAGGTATTGGGGGCGGAATGACTTGAGGGGGCCGGGACCACCACCAGGCGCCGGCCCCGCCGCCAGCCAGGGCGGCGGCGAACGCCAGGAAGCCGACCCAGCGCCAGAGGCGGCGTCGATTCGGAGTTATCGTGGACGGCACTGATGCCGTGATGGATGCGGGTGGCGGAGAGGACTCGGCCCCCGTCGGAGTTAGCAGCGTCATGACGAGCCGTCCTCCCTTTGACGCCCTGCCACGGTTCGATAGCAGGAAACCCGCCCATTACGGGGCAGTCCACCACCGCACCGCGCGGCCCTCCCCTTTTCGTAGCTCGATCGAGCGGTCTGCAGGGCCGCCGGGGAATGTCTCGCGCTCCCCGTCCGGCCAGCTAACGGACACCTTCTCGACCGCCGCCGCTTGGCCCAGTCCAAACAAAGCCTGGGGCGAACTGCTGCTGAGGTAGCTCCCCGCGGGATCGATGAGGCGCAGAAACTGGCGCCCGCCCGCCCACACGCGCACCTCGGCACCGTAGGCGTCGCGCTTCAAGCTCGGATCGAGTGCTCGCACCTTCAGCCAGTGGCCGCGCTTCGGGGCGACGTTGCGGAAGAGGCGTGCCCGGTCGCCGCTGGCCGTCACCAGCAGGTCGGGAGCGCCGTCATTATTGAAGTCGGCACAGGCCAGGCCGCGGGCCACGTTCCAGCGCCCGCAGAACGCCTTGTTGGCCGGCGATACGTCGCGGAACTTGCCGGTGCCGTCGTTGACGAACAGCTGGTTACGCTCCGCGTAGGTCTCCCAGAAACCGAGGTCGGTGCCCTTGGCTGGTCCCCCGGAATAAACGCGGCCGTTGACGACGGCGAGGTCCACCGAGCCGTCCAGATCGAAGTCGGCCATCAAGGTGCCGAAGCCGGTGCCGCGCCAACGGCTGACCGTCAGGCCCGACTCGACGGTGCGATCGCGGAAACTGCCGCGCGGACCTTGCCGCCACAGCGTGTTGGTCTCGGTATTGAGGTGAGCCACGTACAGGTCGAACAGGCCGTCGTTGTTGACGTCGCCCAGCGCGACGCCCATGCCGGCAAAGGCTTTGCCCATGGCGTTGTAGGCGACGCCGCGCGACGTGGCCTCGTCGATGAACGTGCCGTCGTGGCGGTTGATCCACAGGCGGTTCGGCTCGCCGTCGTTGGATACGAAGATGTCGGGCCAACCGTCGCCGTCAAAATCGCCACATAGCACGCCGAGGCCCGGTCCGGGCAGGCGGCCGATCCCCGAT
>JBBQPD010000581.1:0-4738 GCA_038331535.1 Gemmatales bacterium
GCACGAGCCGCGACCGTTAGGGAGCGCGGACCTCGACGCCATGCTTGGCCGCGACCGGTCCAAGATCGGCCATCAACTGGGCCGGGGTCTGATAACGATCTTCCTGACGCTTGGCGAGCAGTTTCATCACGATTTGTTCGAGCGGCGCGGGGACGGCCGCATTGAGCGTGCTCGGCCGTGCCGCCCTGGCCGGACCGCGAATCTGCTCCAGCACGCCGATCGCCGTGTCCGCGACGAAGGGAGGCCGTCCCGCGAGCAGCGTGTACAGGACCGCGCCGAGTCCGTACAGGTCGGAGAGGTCATCGACGAAAGCGCCAGGATCCGATTGTTCCGGAGAGAGGAACGTCAACTCGGCCAAAGGCCGAGTCTCCAGCGCCGCCCGCAGTAAGTGGCTCCCTAACAGCGCCGTGCTCAGCATGAGGTCGGCCAGCTTCGCGGTTCGATCTTTGCGCTGGATGAGGATGTTGGCCGGCGTGATCTGGCCGTGGCGGTAATTGTGCTTGCGCGCGAACTCGAGGGCCGTCCCCACATCGACCGCCACCCGGCAAGCACGCCGCACGTCGAGCTTTCGTCCCGCGGGCGGCCGCTTCAAGATGCGGGCCAGGCTGTCGCCCTCGACGTATTCGCGCACGATCCAGGTGTAGTTCCCGGTCTTGCCCGCTCCGTGCAAGGCCACCAGGTTGGGATGGCGCAACGTAAGCATCCCTTTGAAGACGCGGGAGAAACGCTGCACCTCCTCGTCGTTCTGCGGGAACTGGGGCGAAAGCAGCTTGATCGCCACGGCCTGGTTTGACTTCAGATCCTCCGCGCGGAAGACCACGCCGCAGCGGCCCCGACCCAGGCTCGGACCGAGCCGATAGTGTCCGAATGACTGGCCGGAAAGTTGAGGCGCCTTGCTCCGCCAGACGTGTAATTTCCGCGCCGGCTCGGAGGCATTGGCCGGCAACGGCTCAATCTCTTCTTCAGTCCCGGACGCCGCACCAACCTCGTCGTCCGCCTCTTCGGATTCCTCGTCCTTGTCGGCGCCGCTCGAATCCTTGCGGACGCCGAGAGTAGCGGCACCGTCGTCTTTGGCCGCGGCATTGTATCCCTCACCGGCTACCCCTGCCTGGAGGCGCAGGTGCGAGTTGCCGAGGCGGAGGACGTCTCCTTGCTTCATTTCCTGTCGTGTAATTTTCTTGCCGTTGATGAGGGTTCCGAGGCTGCCGACGTCGAGGACCGTCACCTTGTCGCCGTCGATCTCCAGGCGGCAGTGGACCCGTGCGACATAGAGATCATTCAGGACGATGTCGGCGAGCTTGCGGTCCTTGCCCAGGGTGATGGTCCCCGACGCCGGCAGCGCGAAGAACTGACCCTGATCGCCGCCGTCGATGACAAACAACCGCTTCCCCCAGTTCGTCGTCGGCCCCGGTTCGCCTTCGACTTCAAGCGTCTCCGGCGCCTCGTCGTCGGCGGAGGCTTCGAAGTGGAGCTGGCACCCGGCGACGTTGAGCCGTTCGTCCGGTTGCACTTCATGAGCGGGGCCGAGCTTGCCGGCTTCCATCGTCTGAATCTGGAGCGGACCGCCTTCGCCTTCCAGCTCGCAATGGATGCGGACTACGCGGAAGGACTGTATCCTGGCGTCGGCGTGCTCCGGACTGCTGCCCAGGGAGAGCGCGTCCCCGTCGAGCTGCAGGAAGAATTGACCCTCGTCATCGCGCGTGATGACCAATCGGCGTGTTGCCATTCGCGACCTCCCGGATTGAGGTTGGAAGAGGAGCCGGCGGCCGTTGTGGGCGAGGAGTGCTTGGTGGGCGGGTAGGCATCGGGGACAGATGCGAGTTTGATCGCTGGAGCGTGCCGTGTCAAGTAGTTGTGGCGCGGAGGAGTAGGGAGGAACTGCCGAACACGATGAAAAGCCGTTGACAGGGCCGATGGAGACGAGAGAATAGTGGAATGAACGTCTCCGAATCCAACCGAACGGAACCCGCGGTCGAAGCCGACCTTGCCGTCGTCATGGACCACCTTATCTCCGGTAATCCCCTCGATCCAAGCGTTGTCAGGCGCGTCCGCGAACGCTCTGAACAGGCCACCGAGGAAATCCGGCGCCGGTTCGGCACGCTCGACGTTGCCGTCGAGCTTATCCGCGAGACGCGAGACGAGGAATGAAGCTAGTCCTCGACGCCTCCGTAGCGGTCAAGTGGATCTTGCCCGAGACCGACTCCAGCCAGGCTCTCCGCCTGCGAGCCGATTATCAGGCCGCAATCCACGAGCTGCTAGCGCCAGACATCTACCCTGCCGAGGTCTCCCATGCGCTCACGCGCGCCGAACGGAGGGGCATTCTTCCCGTGGGTCAAGCCGCCGTCCATATCGCTAATGTGCTCTCCACTCCGCCGCAGTTCCATTCCTACCTGCCTCTCCTACAGCGTGCCGTTGACATCGCCTCCCACGCACGGATCGGCGTTTACGACTGCCTGTACGTCGCACTCGCTGAACGCGAAGCCTGCGAGTTCGTGACAGCCGATGATAAACTTGTCCGCAACCTCCGGACGCGTTTTCCTTTTATCCGGTCACTCGCGTCGCTTCCGTAGTTGCCTTCGCTTTTGCACTTCCTGGAGCGAAGGCTTCGTCTCTGGTTCGCGGCCTTGCTTTTCCAAGCCAGAAGGCGTGAGGTTAGAGGTGTTCGCGAAAACGCTCACGTACTGCTCAAGATGTGCATGATGTCGCCGTCTTGCACGACATACGTCTTGCCTTCCAGCCGGTAGACGCCGTGTGTCTTCGCCTCCTTCATGGAGCCGACGCGCTGGAAGTCTTCGTAACTGACGACCTCGGCACGGACGAAGCCGCGCGCCAGATCGGTGTGGATTTGACTGGCTCCGATGACGGCGTCCGCGCCCTTCGGCATTGGCCATGCCCGGCATTCGTCCTCGCCGACGGTGAAGAACACCTGCTGGCCCATCGCCGAGAAAATCGCCCGCAACACCTCGTCGCGCACGAAGCCCTTCAGACCCAAATCCTGCACGAACATCTGCCGGTCTTCTTCGCCGAGGTCGTGCAGCTCCATCTCCAGCTTGGCAGGAGCTTGCAGCGCCGTCGAGGACAGCGCGACGAGATCGGCGGGCACCGGCTGCGTGATGCGCTCGTCGCCGATACTGAGCATCACGAGTTCCGGCTTCAACGTCAGCAGCTGAAAGCTGCGGATCGCCTTCTCCTCGTCCTCTTTCAAACCGAGGGCGGCGGGCGACTCGTTGCGTTCAAACGCGGCGGCGATGCGCTGGAGAAGCTCCTGCTCTTGCAGCAACGCGTCCTTCTCCTTGGCGGGCTTCGGCTTCTTCAACTGGTCGCGAATTTTGTCGAGCCGGTTCGAGACGATTTCGAGGTCGGCGAACATCAGCTCTTCGCGGAAGCGCTGGAGCTGGCTCGCCGGATTTTGCTCGTTAAAGCCGTTCAAAATGACGAGCAGTCCGTTCGCCTCGCGCAGGATGGCCAGGCGGCGCGGGTTGTCGCGGCGTTCGTCGGCGAGCAGGCCCGGCGTGTCGAGGAAGTCGATAGCGGCGGGCGTCGTCTTCTTCGGGCTGAACTTCTTCGACAGCCAGTCGAGGCGCGGGTCCGGGATTTTGGCGTTGCCGGACTGGCCGACCTGGATCTTGGCCGGGTCGGGCTTTGCCCCGGTGAGCCACTGGAAAACGGTGCTTTTTCCCGATCCGGAATAACCGACGAGACCGACTTTCATGTGCGGGGACCGGGGGTCAGAGGACAGGGGTACGGGCGGGAACTCCAGGGGAAATCTACGGCGGCCGCGGTGGAGTGACAAGGTGAGCGAGCGGAACCAACCCAGTGTTTGAGGATGGTGTCAGTACAGCAACCGCGCCAGCTTGGAGCGATACTCGTTCGCCAGCTCGTGGTCGGTGCCGAGCGCGTAAAAGACCTTGACCATCGCCTCGCGCACCTTGCCGTTGGCCAGCTTGAAGTCGAGATCGGCGGCGGCGTACAGTTCTTCGAGCGCTCCGGGGAACTTGCCCGCGGCGGCGAGAACGCAACCCAGCTCGTAGTGCGTCTGCGCATTTTTTGCATCCGCGCTCAGGCGTTGACGCAGCGCCGCTTCGTCACCCAAACCTTGCGCCAGCTCCGACAATTCGAGCTTCGCCTTGATGCCCGCCGCCTCCACGGCGGTCTCGCCTTCGACGGGAATTGGTTCGAGGATTTCCAGAATCTCTTTCGTCTTGTTCTGTTCGAGCAGCAGCTTCGCCAGGGCGACACGGGCCTTGTGGTTTTCCTTGTCGGCTTCGATCTGCTTACGGAACTTTTGCTCCAGATCGTTGGGGTCCGTTGACTCGACCGCTGCTTCGACGGCCGGCGCGCCGAGCTGATCGAGGAACGTGCGCAACTGCGCTTCCGGAAGTACCCCGTCGAACTCGAGCACGAGCTGGCCGTCGCGAAAGGCCTTTACCGCCGGAATGGCCTCAATGCCAAAATACTGGGCGATGCGCTGGCATTCATCGACGTTGACCTTCGCCATTACCACGGCGCCGTTGCGCTCCAGCACGAGCCGTTCGAGGACCGGTCCGAGCTGTCGGCACGGTCCACACCAGGGCGCCCAGAAATCGACGACCACCGGCCGCTGGAACGAGGCGTCCACGACGTCGCGCTTGAAGTCGGCCTCGGTTACGTCGAACACCCACTTCGAAGCGTCGCTCATGAATCCACCATGGAAAATCGTTTAGCCGCGAGCGTTCCGCGAGCGCTGAGTTCCAGCGCT
>JBBQPD010000582.1:0-4726 GCA_038331535.1 Gemmatales bacterium
GAAGGCGGGCGAGTTCTTCGACTGGTGCAATCTGGCGGAGAACCGCGACCGTTATTTCGAGCTTGAGAAAGGAGTGGTGATTGAGGTATCCGGATCCGGCGAACGGCACGGCGTGACCTGCGCGAACGCGACGTATCTCGCAAGTAATTTCGCTTTCGAGCGCCGGCGCGGCTACGTCGTCGCCAACCGAACCGGCGTTATCTGGGAATCGGACCCTGACACCGTGCGCGGCCCCGATGTCATGTATTACGCTGTCGGCCGGAGGTACTCCGAGCTGAATCCAAAGTATTCGGACGATCCGCCGTACCTCGCCGTCGAAGTCCTGTCGCCCACGGATCGCATGACGAAAGTGACTGGTCGCGTCGCCGAGTTTCTCCGCTGGGGAACGAAGGTCGTTTGGGTTCTCGACCCGGAAGACCGCACGCTGACGATCTACCGCCCCGACCGCGCTCCGGAAGTTCTCGACGCCGCGCAGGAATTGATCGGCGAGGGGGCGATGGAAGGCTTCCGCTGCCGTGTGGCTGACTTCTTCTACTCGGCGGAAGATCAGCCTGTGGCTCCCGTGCCCGCGACGGATTGATGAACGCGGCCAAGTCGCAACAGTTTAGCCACGAAAAAAAGGTTTTGCTGAGAGCTGACAACTATTAGCTGTCAGCTCTCAGCAAAACCTTTCTGAATCTTGCGAAGAAGTCCAGAGGTAACCGCCGCGGGCTATCCCGCACTTCTCCGCTCTTCCTGCAACTTGTTCAGCTTGTTGTACATCGTCTTGAGGCTGATCCCCAGTTCCGCGGCGGCGGCGGTCTTGCTGCCGTTGTGCTTCTCCAGCACGCGTACCACATGCTCCATCTCGACCTGTTCCAGCGTTCGCGACAGCGGCGTTGCCAGAACCGGCGCGGCATCCGCGCCGTTCATCACGCTGAGCCGCGGTTTGTTCAGCGGCGGCAACTTCATGCGGATCACCTGCGGTAGGTGTTCGGGCAAAATCTCCGCGCCGCCGGCCAGGATGTTGGCGTACTCCATCGCGTTATATAGCTCGCGCACGTTGCCCGACCAGCCGTGCTCCAGCAGCACGTCGATGGCCTCCGGCGTCAGGAGGTGGGCGACCTGTTCGATGGGTCGCTTCGCCGCCCGCGCCAGCAGGAATCGGGCCAGGTCGGGGATGTCCGATCGCCGCTCGCGCAACGGCGGCAAGCGCACGTCAAACGTGTTGATGCGGAAGAAGAGGTCTTCACGGAATTCGTCGCGCTCGATCATCGTCCCCAGGTCGCGGTTGGTGGCGCACAGGACACGCACGTCGATGCGGTACGGCGCGTTCGAGCCGACGCGGCGGATTTCGCCCGACTCCAGAAAGCGCAGTAGCTTCGCCTGGATGTTCTTGTTCAGCTCGCCCAGCTCGTCGAGAAAGACGGTGCCACCGTTGGCCACCTCGAAGAGACCTTTGTGCGCCTTGTTGGCGGCGCCGGAGAACGAATTCGCCTCGTGGCCGAACAATTCGCTCTCGGCGAGCTGCTCGGAGAGCGCGCTACAGTTGATCGGTACGAACGGCATGTCGGCGCGCTTGCTCTGCTGCCAGAGCATGCGCGCGACCAACTCCTTGCCGGTGCCAGTCTCGCCGAGGATCAGCACGGGAACGTCGTGTGGAGCGACCTTGGCGATCTTGCCGTGGACGTCGGCCATCGCCTGCGAATCGCCGACCAGGATCGTCGGCCCCTCGGCGGCCTGCACGCGCGTTTGCAGCGCGATGTTCTTGTTCTTCAGTTCGCGGCGCTCGGCGACCTTGCAGAGCATCACCTCGATCTCGGCCAATTTGCATGGCTTGGTGATGTAATCTGCCGCACCCAGGCGCATCGCCTCGACGGCCGTCTCCATGCTGGCGTGGCCGGTCATCATGACCGCTTCGGTGTCGGGGCTGACCTTCTTGAGGTGTTCGAGTACCTCAATTCCGCTCATGCCCGGCATGCGCAGGTCGAGGATGGCGGCGTCGAACGTGCCTTTCTCCAGCGCCTTCATGGCGGTGCGGCCATCGGGGCAGACGGTGACCTCGTGTCCCAACCGCGGCAGTTCCGAACGCATGAATTCCTGGAGCGACTTTTCGTCGTCCACGAACAGCACGCGCAACGCCTGGTGCGGGGCCATGCGGTCACGGGCGCCTCGATTCATTCCGATATCGGCCATAATACCTCGTCCCGTTCCCGGATTATTCACCACAAAGACACAACGAACACAAAGGAAGACAGAAGTAACAGATCAAATCCACGGGCCGAACCACTCTGAACAACGAAGCGATTCAAGAACGGTTGTTTTTTCTTTCCCGGTTTTCCTTTGTGTCCTTTGTGTCTTTGTGGTGAATAATCCGGGCTAAGCCGCGCGCCGCGCCCGTTCCGCCGTCGGGATGGACCGGGCCTGCGTCGGCTCGCGCTCCGTCAGCGGCAGCCGGACGACGAACGTGCTGCCCTGGTTCGGCCCGTCGCTGACCGCCTCGATCTCGCCGCCGTGCTGATTGACGATGCGATGGCTGATTGTCAAGCCCAGGCCGGTGCCCTTGCCGGTACGGCTGCGCGTGAAGAACGGCTCGAAGATATTTTCCAGCACCTCGTGCGTCATGCCGCAGCCGGTGTCGGTGAAGTACATCTCGGCCATGCCGTCGTGCAGGGCCAGGCGGATCGACAGTTTGCCGCCTTCGCCCATGCTGTCCAGGGCGTTGACGACGAGGTTCAGCACCACCGACTTGATCTCCTCGGCGTTCACCGGGGCAGCGATGTGGCCGGCCAGTCGTTCCGGCAGCGGCTCGAACTCGATCTCTTTCCCCTTGCAGCTCTGCAAATGCTGCGTGATGTCGATCACCGATTGCACGAGGCCGGCCAGGTCGGTCGGCTCGCGGCGGCGCTCTGCCGAGCGGCTGAACTCCAGCAGCTTTTCGGTGATCTTTTTGCAGCGGAAGGCTTCTTCCTGGATCATTTTCAGATACCTTGCGAAGACTTCCTCGTCCTCCGGGCGACGGCCGCCCGAACGTGCCTGGTCCAGAAGGTCTGCGAGCCGGCCCTCCAACGCCTCGCTACAGAAGGCGATGCTCGCCAGTGGGTTGTTGATCTCGTGGGCGACGCCGGCGGCCAGAAAGCCGACGCTCGCCAGTCGCTCCGAGCGCACCAGCTGGCGGCTGCGCTCGTTGACCTGCCGGGCCAGGTCACCGTACAGATCGCGCAGGCGGCCGGTCATGTCGTTGAAGGCCGCCGCCAGGTCTTCCATTTCGTCGCCGCTGCGGACTTCGATGCGATGATCGAAGTCACCGCGGGCCACGCGATTCACGCCGGCTTCCAGGTCGCGTATCGGGTTGAAGATCCAGCGGTTGACGCGCATCAGCACGGAGATCGAGAGGAGGCCGATAATGCTGGCGGGGATGATGATCCAGAGGGCGCCCTGGTAATGGCCCCGCGATTGACCGCCCTGTCCGTCGAGATCTTGATAGATGACCGTCCGGAGATCGGCCGCCATTAATTCAAGTTCAGGAATGCGGGCGCGGACTAACTTGTAATCCTCATCCTCACGAATCGTCTTGTCGAGCAGGACAACTTCGGCTTCCCGCAAGCCGTCGAAGCCTATTCGCAGCTTCGCGATGACGGCCCGTTGATGCTCGATATGGCTGGCATCACGTCCGCTCTCGGCGTTTTCGTCGAGCTTCTTCTCGTACTCAGTCAGTTTCTTCTGACATTCTTTAATCCGATCCAGATACGCGTTATTGTCTAACGGGTCTCCCGGCTTGGAATGGATAACGATGGGCGGCTTAGGACGGGTCGCTTCCGTCTTGTTCTCTGGCTCCGGAAATGGGCGGCTTAAATCGGCGACGCTCTCCTTGAACTGGTCCGCTTCCTTCAATTCTTTTAGGCTGTCGCGAATGTCGATGATGGTGAAATGGTAGGACCACAGGCCGCGCAACGTCCCACCGAGCAGCAGAGCGATGGTCCCCACGACGAGGAACAGCCCGAGCATCAGCTTGTGGCGAATCCGCCATTGCGAGGCCACGCCCGGACTCCTTCCCGGACCCAACCCGGTGAGGGACGGTTGACCGCCGGAATCCTTCCTGGATTCCTCGTTTTGCCCGGTCGCCCCCTCACCCTACCCTCTCCCCCTCAGGGGGTGAGGGTAGGGTGAGGGGGACCGCCTCCGGTGCCGCCGATGAACCGGCGGGACTCTACCAAATCGACCGGCACGGAGGGAGACCAGTTTCAGGCCGGTCCCTGCATGTCCACTGGCGCTGTCGTCTCGTAGACTGGCGAGAACGATCCCTTCCCTATCCCCTGTACAGAGGAGAAAAGTCATGCGTCGGTTCGCACTGCTGTTCGTGTTGGCCGCTGGAGTCGCGGCCGCCGCGGAGAAGAAGGAAGAGAAAAAGCCGGACAACCCAGACGGCACCTGGGTCATCGTTTCGGTCGAGATTGGCGGAATGAAAGTTCCCGATGAGGAAATCAAGAAGCAGAACGCCCAGCTCACGCTTACCGGCGAGAAATGGACGCTAAAGATGGGCGACGAGGTCAGCTCGGGCACCACCAAGGCCGATGCGACCAAGAAGCCCATGGAAATGGACATTACGACGACCGAAGGACCGAACAAGGGCAAGACCATCAAGGCGATCGGCGAACAAAAGGGCGACACAATGAGGGCGTGCTACGACGTCAGCGGCACGGAGCGGCCGAAGGAGTTCAGCACGAAAGACAAGCCGACCTACGTG
>JBBQPD010000583.1:0-4721 GCA_038331535.1 Gemmatales bacterium
CCGCAGATGCTCACGCGCGCGGAGTTGTACGAACTGCTGGACTATGCAGGATATGAAGCACGCGATAAGTCGTATTTCGGATAGGCCGGTCACGAGAGTTGTTTGAGCAGGTTCGCCATTTCGATCGCTGTCATCGCCGCGTCGAAGCCCTTGTTGCCGGCCTTGGCGCCGGCGCGGTCGATCGCCTGCTCCAGCGTGTCGCAGGTCAGGACGCCGAAGATCACCGGCACGCCCGTCGCCAGCGCCGCCCGGCCGACGCCGCCGGCCGCCTCGCCGGCGACGTAATCGTAATGGTCCGTATCCCCGCGGATGACGCAGCCGAGACAAATCACCGCCGCGTATTTCTTGCTCGCGGCCAGGCGCTGCGCCACCAGCGGAATCTCGAAGGCGCCTGGCACGCGCACCACGTCGATGCCCTCTTCCGCGACGCCGTGGCGTTTCAGCCCGTCGATGGCGCCGCCGACGAGGTTGTCCACAATGGCCGCGTTGAAGCGCGCCGCCACCAAGGCGAAGCGGCCCGGCGGCGGCGCGAAGGTTCCTTCGATGATCGTGGGCATGGTGGGGAATTATCCCAGGTTCATGATGTTGAAGAAGTCCGTGTTCGACTTCGTCTTGGCGATGCGCTGCACAAGCAGCTCCATCGCCTCGACCGGGTTCATGTCGCTCAGCACCTTGCGCAAGATGTAAATCTTGCGCAGTTCGTCCGGTTCGAGCAGCAGCTCTTCCTTGCGCGTGCCGGAGGCGTTGATGTCGATAGCCGGCCAGATGCGCTTGTCCACGAGCCGGCGGTCAAGGTGCAGCTCCATGTTGCCGGTGCCCTTGAACTCCTCGAAGATTACCTCGTCCATGCGCGAGCCGGTGTCCACGAGGGCCGTCGCCAGGATCGTCAAGCTGCCGCCCTCCTCGATATTGCGCGCGGCGCCGAAGAAGCGTTTCGGCTTGTGCAGGGCGTTGGCGTCCACGCCGCCGGACAGAATCTTGCCGGAGTGCGGGATCTCAGTGTTGTATGCTCGCGCCAGCCGTGTGATCGAATCGAGCAGGATCACCACGTCCTGGCCGTATTCCACGAGTCGCTTCGCCTTCTCGATCACCATCTCGCTGACCTGGACGTGCCGCGACGCCGGTTCGTCGAACGTGGAGCTGACGACCTCGGCGCGGTCGCTCTTGACGCTGCGCTCCATCTCGGTGACTTCTTCGGGCCGTTCGTCGATGAGCAGGACGATGACGTAGCATTCGGGATGATTGCGCAGAATGCTGTTCGCCATCTTTTGCAGCAAGACGGTCTTGCCGGTGCGCGGCGGAGCGACGATAAGGCCGCGCTGCCCTTTGCCGATCGGCGTGACAATGTCCATGATGCGCATGTTGATTTCGGACGCTTCGGCCTCCAAATTGAGCCGCTGATTCGGGTGCAGCGGCGTCAAGTCGTCGAAGACGACCTTCTGCGTCAGAGTGTCGGGATCGTTGAAGTTGATGGCTTCGACGCGCAGCAGGGCGAAGTAACGCTCGGCCTCCTTGGGCGGTCGAATCGTGCCGGCGACGATCGATCCCGTTCGCAGGCCGAACCGTCGAATCTGGCTCGGCGAGATGTAAATATCGTCGGGGCAGGGCAGATAGTTGTAGTCGGGGCTGCGCAGGAAGCCGAAGCCGTCGGGCAGCACTTCGAGCGTGCCGTCGCCGAACATCAGGCCGTTCTGCTTGACGCGCTCCTTGAGGATTTTGAAGATCAGGTCTTGCTTCTTCAGACCCGTGTAGTCCGTGATCGCTTCCTCGCGGGCCACTTTGAGAAGCTGCGGCATGGTCATCTGCTGCAACGCGCTGATGTGCGTGCTGCCGCGCTTGATCTCCTCGTAGCGGTTATTGACCTCTTCGTCGAAGACCTCGTACTCGTCGCGTCGTTGCGGCGGGCGGGCATCTGACGGCGGTTGTGGAGCCGGCGCCGAAACCGCGACCGGAGCGGGCGGGGGCGGCGGAACGGCTTCTTCCTTCGGGTCCGCGGCGGCGGGAAACGTGAGATCCCTGTCGTCGTCCCTGTCGTCAACATCCGGCTCATCGCCCTCAAAGGGCGTTCCGTCCGGACGGGTGCGGGCGCGCACGCGCGGTGTCGGCTCACGTCGGGTCTTGGGGTCGGCCATGTCGATCCTCTCCTTCATCGAAAGCCGGCGCGGGCGGCGGCGAGGTAGCATCGAAAGGATGAAGGATGAAGGATAAAGGATGAACAAAATCAGAACCACGGTCGGTCTGTTTGCTCAGCCTTCAGCCTTCAGCCTTTCCCAGTTGTGCAACAGGTCGATCACCTGGCGTTCCAGGTCTTCCAGCGTGCCGGAGTTGTCCAGCACCTGATCCGCATGGTCGGCCTTCGCGGTCAAAGGCATCTGCGCCCGTTCGCGGGCGGCAACGTCTTCTGGTGTCCAACCGCGCTGCCGCGCGACGCGCTCGAGGCGCAGCGGTCGAGGCGTATCGACGAACACCAGCTGGTCGCACACCCCGTTCCAGCCCGCCTCCAGCATGATCGCCGCGTCGAGCAGAATGAACCGCGTGTCGGGATCGGCTTGTGCTTCGGCAACCGCTTCGCGAACGCGCTCGCCGATCCACGGATGCACGAGTCTTTCCAGTGCGAGTCGTTCGGCGTCGTCGGCAAACACGATTTGACCCAGGCGCCGCCGCACGATCTCACCTTTTTCGTCGAGTAGCCCAGCGCCCCAGCGTTCGACGATCCGCCGGCGGATGTCCGGGTCACGCAGCGCGTCGTGGCCGATGCGGTCGGCGTCGATCACCTGCGCCCCGTGTCGTGCGAATGCCTCCGCGACGCGACTCTTGCCACTGCCGATACCGCCGAGCAGGCCGATCACGAGCTTTCGGCTCATGCAAATTCACCACAAAGGCACAAAGGACACAAAGAAGACAGAAGTCAAAATCTTAAGAATCATGGGGGCCGTCGCTCACGCTGATTTTTGATTCATTTCTTCTTTGTGAGCTTTGTGCCTTTGTGGTGAAATCATCGGTTACCTCCAGCCAGTTCGGGCCGGCGGCGAGATCGACCTTGAGCGGTACCGCCAGCGTCATCGCCCCGGTCATCTCCTCGCGGACCAGCGCGGCCAGGGCCGGCAATTCTTCGGGCGGCGACTCGAAGACTAGCTCGTCGTGAATCTGCAACAACATCTTCGCGCGCAGGTTCTCGCGCTTCATGCGGCGGTAGACGTTGAGCATGGCCAGCTTGATCAGGTCCGCGGCCGAGCCTTGAATCTCCGTGTTGATCGCCTCGCGCTCCGGCGCGTTCCGCTGCTGATACGTCGAGCCGAGGCGGATGGAATCGCGATCGAACGGTCGGCGGCGGCCAAGTATCGTGCCGACGTAGCCGTTTTTGTGCGCGTCGGCGAGTAGCTGACTCTGGTACTCCAGCACCTTCGGGTAGCGGGCAAAGTACGCATCGATGAATGAGCCGGCCTCTTCACGGGTGATGCCGAGGCGCTGGGCCAGACCGTGCGCGCTCATGCCGTAAATGACGCCGAAGTTGACCGTTTTGGCCACGCCGCGCATCACGGAGGTCACATCCGCCTCGGGGACGCCGAAGATCTGGGCCGCGACGAGAGAATGAACATCGTGGTCCGCGGCGAACGCTCGCTGCAGCGCCGGGTCGCCGCTGAAGTGCGCCAGCAGCCGAAGCTCGACCTGCGAATAGTCCGCCGTCAGGAGCGACCAGCCCGCGCGCGGCACAAACGCCTGCCGAATCTGCTGCCCCTGCTCGCGGCGCACCGGGATGTTTTGCAGGTTCGGATCGCTCGAGCTGAGCCGGCCCGTCGCGGCAACCGTCTGATTGAAAGACGTATGAATCCGCCCGGTATTCGGATCGACCAGTTCCGGCAGGGCATCAACGTAGGTGCTTTTCAGCTTCGAAACCTGGCGATGTTCGAGGATCTTCTTCGGCAGCTTGGCTCCAGGCAGGTCGAGCGCCGCCAGCTTTTCGAGAGACTCCTGGTCGGTGCTGGCGGCCTTCGTGATGCCCGTCTTTCGCTGCGCGGGCAGCTTCATTTCATCGAAGAGAACGGTACGCAATTGCGGCAGCGACCCGATGTTGAACGGATGCCCGGCGAGGGCGTAGATTTCTTCCTCGATTTTTTGCAATTGCTGTGCCATCACGCCGCTGAGCCGGCGGAGCAAGGGAACGTCGAGCGCGATGCCGTTGAACTCCAGCTCGGCCAGCACCTCGATCAACGGCACTTCCACCTCGTCGTAAAGGCGGCGCAACGTCTGCTGATTGATCCCCACCTCGTCGGCTTGCCGTTTCGCGAAACCCGATACCGGGACTTCGCTCAGCTGTTTTTCCAGCACTTCACACAAACGCCAGGCCAGGTCGGCGTCTTCGGCGGCGTAGATGGCCACGCGTTCCGGCTCGACTTCGTCCATGCGTTTCTGCGGCGTCTTGCGCGACTTCTCGCCGATCAATGCCGTGATCGGAATGATCTGATGATGCAGATGCCGCTTGGCCAGGTCTTCCTTGTTGTGCGCACGCTCGCCGGAGTTGAGCAGGTAATCGGCGACCATCGAATCGCCGGCAACGCCCGCGAGGTTAACGCCACTCGCACGCAGCACGAGCATATCGTACTTGATGTTCTGATTCACCTTGGCGACGGCGGCGTCTTCGAGAATCGGCCGCAATCGTTCCAGCGTCAGCGTCGGATCAAGGACCGCCGCTCCCGCGGGGCCGCGCACGGCGAGGTACC
>JBBQPD010000584.1:0-4720 GCA_038331535.1 Gemmatales bacterium
ATCGGCCGGCCGCGCTTGGCACGCCGGTCACGCGCCGCGACCGTCTGGGAGCGTTTGAGACGCGCTCCCTGACGGTCGCGGCTCGTGACCGTCTTTGCGCAAACAACGGACCGGGGCGGCGCGGAGGATGGCGTTCATCCCCTGCGCAGCCCCCGTCCGATTTCATTTCACCCGTTCGTCAGTCGGCGGCCGCGAGCCTGCGGCGGCGCCTACGAACGGCGGTCGTCAGCAGCGTGATTCCGGCCCCGACGGCGCCGAGCACCAGGCTCGCCGGTTCGGGAGCATGCGGCGTTTTACCACCCTGAATATCGACCTCGCCGTCGTCGCCGGGCGTCTGGGTGGTGAACGGAGCGAGTGTCACGCTGGTAGTCGAAGTGTTCTTCAACACTTCGGGACTGGTGATGAGGATCGACGACAGCAGTTGTAGCCGAAGCAGCGGGTCGATCTCGATCATCTCCTCTTCCGCATCTTCACTCTCCTGCCTGCTCCGCTTGGCCAGCGTCGCCGAGGCGGCGCGGGACGAGATCAGCGCGGTAGTTTCGTTGTCTGTCTTCGCTTTCCCCGGCTGCTCCGCTCGCGCAGTCTGACCACGACACGCCAATGCCAGACTGAGGGTCAGCAAACACCAAATGCCGGAGCAGCGACCCCGTGCCGCTGAATAAGTTTTCATGTCGGACCTCCTGTTCTCTTCCGTTTCGTCTCGTTTCCGTGGTGTGCGCATCGGGGTCGCAAGGGGGAGGGACGCTCCCGAGGAGCCGACGATACAGAAATGAATCCGCCACGTTAAGGCCAATCCCACGAAACACGCCGTGCTACCGTGACGGGTTGTTAATTTCCCAGGCGAGCCGGAAGCGTCAACGCTCCCGGCTTGCCAGGATACCGCGTTGACACCCACATTCCGCGCGTTACCATGCACCTCGCACACCACACCCCAGGAATGGACCATGACGCACCGCACTCGCGCTTTCGCTCTTATCGCCTTCCTCGCCATCTTAACTCCGGCCCGTGCCGACAACCCACCCAAGCCGCGCAAGGTCGTCTTCATCGCCGGGCCGATGGACAAGAGCCATCCCAAAGGGACGCACGAGTACGAAAAGACCGTCCTCCTGCTCAAGCACTGCCTCGATCAGTCGCCCGACGCCAAGGGCGTCTCGACCGAGGTTTCGCTCGGTTGGCCTGAAGACGTGCGCATTCTCGACCGCGCCGACGCCATCGTCCTCGTCGCCAGTGGCTCGGACCGGCGCGAGCTGGATCATCCGCTTCTCGTCGGCGACCGGCTGAAGATCGTCGAGAAGCAGATGGCGCGCGGCTGCGGCCTCGTCCTCCTCCACTGGGCGACGTTCGTGCCGAAGGAGAAGGCGGGCGACAAGCTGCTCGAATGGGTCGGCGGCTACTTCGACTACGAAACGGGGCCGAAGCCGCAGGGCTGGTACTCGAAAATTCAGACCGTCACCACCGAGGTCGTGCCGTCGCGCACGCACGCCATCGGGCGTGGGCTGACGCCGTTCAAGGTGCGCGACGAAATCTATTACAACCTCCGCTTTCGCGAGAGCGACCCACGCCTGGCCCCGGTCTTGACGACGAAGCTGCCCGGCGAAAAGGCCGAACAGGTCATCGCCTGGGCCGTGGAGCGCAAGGACGGCGGCCGCGGCTTCGGCTTCACCGGCAGTCACTTCTTCGACAACTACCGCGACGATTCCTTCCGCCGCTTCGTCCTCAACGCCGTCGTCTGGGCCGCGAAGTCCGAGGTGCCGCCGGGAGGCGTCCGCTCGAAAGCGCCGGGCGACGACGAACTCGAGAAGGTCGCCCTTTCGCGGCCGGTCGTCCTCGTCGAAGGGCGCTTCGGCAAGGCGCTCGACGCCCGCGCCACGCCGGTCCACTTCGATGGCGATAATCGCTATCGCCGGCCGCCGCTGACCGTCGAGTGCTGGGCGAAGTTGTTCTCGAAGAAGGGCTTCAACGTCCTGATCGCCAGCGATCCCAAGGAATCGTCGCTGCACTGGGAAATCTACTCCTACGCCGGCAGCGGCGTCTTCAGCGCCTTCCTGCCCGGCACCGACGTCGGCGAGATCAGGTCGAACGTGGATATTTGCGATGAGAAATGGCACCACGTCGCCATGACGCACGACGGCAAGACGGTGCGGCTGTTCGTGGACGGCAAGATCGTGAAGGAGCAGGCCGTTGGAACGAAGGCGGGCTTGAAACCATTGCCGGGGCCATTGACGATTGGGCAAGCGCTCGCTTCGGGCCAGCGCGTCGGCTGCGACGGGTTGATCGACGACGTGCGCATTTCGCGCGGCGTGCGCGCCATCGACGGCGTCCCAGACAAGGAACTGCCGTTCGACCCGGAGACGGTCGGGCTATGGCGTTTCGACAAGCCGGAGGGACTGGTGACCGGCGATCCCCTCTGGACGCCGCCGCCGCCGACCGGACCCGCCGCCGACTGGGAAAAGATGACCGATAAGGACTGGATCGACCCGCGCCTGCGCGCGATGGACACCGGGCCGACGTTCAACGCGACCTTCGACTATCCGACGTGGCAGGGAAAGGCGAAAGTCTACAAGGGCACGGCGATCCGTATCGGCGACAAGGGCGAGGCGACGGTGCTGTTCGACCGCGGGCAATTGCGGATGGTGTGCGGATGGACGGGCGGTTATTTGAATCACAGCGATCGGCGCTTCGGGCTGCTGAACACCCCGACGCCCGCGGGGGAGGTGGCGTTCACGACTTCGAGCGGGCCGGGTTTGTCAAAGGAAGGCGGCAAATGGGATGGTGCCCCGGTGCCGACGGTGCCGCTGCCGATTCAATGGGGTGCGTTCAACGGAATGAGTTTTCACGGCAATCGCGTCATCTTGAAATACTCGTTCGACGATTTCTTGGTCGCCGACGAGCCGTGGGTTGAAGTTGGCGACGGCTTGACTGTTTTTACTCGCAATATCGTTACTATGAACGTGCAGAGCGCGGGTCCGCCGGATGTCGGCCGCGACTTGCTTATCTGTGAGCTACCCGCCAACGGAGAGGTAGCAACCGTTGATGGAGTCGAGATAATCTCCGCGCGGAAGGCCGGCCTCTGGACCGCGGTGGCGTTCCTCCGAGACAAAGGTGACTCATCGTTGCGTCTGGTGAACAAGACGCGCGTCGAGGTCAAAGCCAATGGCCGTAGACGTAAGGAAGAAAATTCATTCAAGGTGCTGATCTGGCATGGGGAAGCTCCTGATCTTCGAGCGTTCGCCAAGCGAGTCAAAGCAAGCCCACCTCCGTCATCGGACCTGCTGTCTCGATCAAACAGACCCTTGACCCCGCGGTGGACGAAGCCAATAACAACACCTCTCGAACTCGGTGCCGAGAACGGTCCGTTCGCCGTCGATACGCTCACGTTGCCTTTCGACAATCCTTACAAGGCTCTCTTCTTCGTCACCGGCCTCGACTTCTTGCCGAACGGCGACATTGCTATTTGCACCGCTCACGGCGACGTCTGGTTGGCGCATGTCGATGAAATGGCTCGCAAGGTACACTGGAAACGCTTTGCTACAGGACTGTACCAACCGCTCGGACTCAAGGTTGTCGGAAATGAAATCTTCGTGTTGGAACGTGGCCAGCTAACCAGTTTTTACCATGAGGAGAGTGATGGGGAAGCCGATGACTACCAATGTGTGTGCAACGACTGGCACACCGGAAACGGCGAGCACTCGTTCGACACCTGCCTCGAAACCGATCCAGCCAGCAACTTCTACTTCTTCAAGACCGGCGACACCGATACGCCGACCGGCGGCTGTCTCCTGCGCGTCATGAAAAATGGCTCCAAGAGCGAAATCTTCGCGACCGGTTTCCGCCATCCGATCGGCCTCGGCATCTCGCCCGACGGCATGATTACCGGCGCCGATCAGGAAGGCAACTGGATGCCGATGACGCGCATCGACGCCTACCAGAAGGGCGGCTTCTACGGCGACATGCGGGCGCATCACCGGGCGACGCCGCCGAAGATCTACGACCCGCCGCTGCTCTGGCTGCCGAAGGAAGCGGACAACTCGGCCGGCGGCCAGGCGTGGGTGCCGAAGGGCAAGTGGGGGCCGCTGTCCGAACAGATGCTGCACCTCTCCTACGGCCGTTGCAAGCTGTATCTCGTGCTGCCGCAGAAGGTCGGCGACACCTTGCAAGCCGGAGCGGTCGATCTCGGCCTGTTCTTCCTGTCCGGCACGATGCGCGGCCGTTTCGGCCCGGACGGCCATCTCTACGTCGGCGGACTGAACGGCTGGCAGACGGCGGCGCGCAAGGACGGCTGCTTGCAGCGCGTCCGCTACACCGGCAAGCCGCTGACGGTGCCGGTCGGCATGGCCGTCCACACCGACGGCGTGCGGCTGACGTTCGCGGAGGAGCTAGACCGCAAGACGGCGGAAGACGTGGCGAAATATCACGTTGAAGTCTGGGGCTATCGCTGGAACGCCGACTACGGCTCGAAACACTGGTCGGTCGTCGATCCGAACAAGGTGGGCCACGATCCCGTCGTGGTCGAGTCGGCCACGCTGTCCGAGGATCGCAAGAGCGTGTTTCTGCGGATGAAAGACGTGAAGCCGGTAATGCAGATGAGTATCGTCTACGACCTGCAAACCACAGCCGGCGCGAAGGCGAGTGGGACGGTGTACAATACGATTCATAAACCGGCGCCGGCTGCGGGCAAATAGGTTGGTCCCGGAAGCCGTCGTATTCCACGAGCCGCGAC
>JBBQPD010000585.1:0-4698 GCA_038331535.1 Gemmatales bacterium
GACCGCGTCCCAGAGCTGCCGATAGGTCGCGCGATCCTTTTGCGAGCGGACGACGAGCGCCTCGCGGTCGGGGAAGCGCTCGACCGTGGCGCGGAGGTTGTCGCCAATCGTCTGGCCCAGCAGCGGAACGGCACCGGTGCCGTGGCAGTAGGAGAGGGCTGCGCGGTCCATGCGTCCTCCAGGAATCGAGAAAACAGAGAGTCAGGCCGTGCCCATGATCGATAGAAGATCGGTGCCTGTCAAGATGCGGAGGACGGGCAAACCATTTCGGCTGTAGGGTCTCACAACCGGTGCGCCGGCAGGGGAACGGGGGAGGATGCGGGGAAATCGCTGTTCGGGGTCGTCTCCTCTGGCCGAAGTAAAATGGCGGGAACCTGGATCGAAGACCGGCACGGACGCAACCTGACTCACACCTCGCCTCCCGATCCCGCCGCCCGGCGCAACCTGTGGCATGACGCCAGCGGGCGCCGGGGGCGCCCAGACGGACCCCCTATACACCCGTGGCACGGGGAGGAAATATCGCAATGAGACGCTTATGGAAGAGCCTGGCCCTGTCACTGGGTGTTCTGGCGACAGGGGCACGCGGACAGGACGCTCCGAGGCAACCGGCCGCGAGCATCGGCCGGCCGGCCGCGAGCATCGGCCGACCGGTCACGCTGGCCCAGCCGGCAGCACCGCCGATTTTTGACCCGAACGTGCAGACGATCGCCTACGAGGGCACTGGCCTCCGTCCGATCGTGCGCGGCGCGGCGCCTGACGCGGCGGGGCGACCGCTCGAAAATGTCAGCCCGTCGATGTTCGCCTGGCGGACACCGCAGGACGAGCTGGCCCCACGACCGGCGGTGGCCCCGCTCGCCGTCTCGCCAGGCGGTCCGATTAACAGCGGCCCGGTCTCGTCGGACAAAGCACCCGGCGGCCCGGTCGCGGTGATCGGCCAGCCGGCGGCGGTGGATTGCGACAACAGTTGCGGCACGAACTGCTGCGGCTCCCGGCGCTGCGGGTTGTTCGGCTGCAATGCCGGGCTGAACAGCTTCATCGACAAGTGCCGCTCGTTCTCGCTCTTCGACCACGGCCACGGCGGCATGGTCATGGCCGACCCGTGCGACGGCGGCATGGCCTGCGACGGCTGCTACCCCGGCGACCGCTTCTACGTGAAGGGCGAGTATTTGGTCTGGTCGCTCAAGGGCAGCCCGACGCCGCCGCTCGTCACGCGCAGCAACATCGGCCAGGGCGACCTGCTGACGCAAGGCGCGCTGGGGCCGAACTCGACCGTCCTCTTCGGCGGGTCGGGCGTCGACGGCGGCATCCGCTCCGGCGGGCGCTTCACCGCCGGCTACTGGTGCACCGAGGATCATCTGCTCGGCATCGAAGGCAGCTTCTTCTTCCTGGGCGACAAGAACAATTCGTTCCTGGCCGCTTCGAACGGCACGCCGGCGCTGGGTCGTCCCGTCGATTTGCTGGGCACGCCCGGCCGTCAATTGGTCGCCGGCAACGAGCTGCGGAACATCAACGGCGTGCCCGTCATCGCCAGCCTGGCGGGATCGGTGAACGTGAACACGTCCAGTAGTTTCTGGGGCGCGGACCTCAACCTCCGCACCAACCTGGCCTGCGGTCCCAACTACTACCTGGACCTGATCGGCGGCTTCCGGACGTTGTCCCTCGATGAGAGCCTTTCGGTCACCGAATCGCTGCTGGTTACGGGCACGACACCGGTTGTGCCTGGGGCGGCCGGAACGACGTTCATGATCAACGACAGTTTCAACACGCGGAATCGCTTCTACGGCGGCCAGCTGGGTCTGGCCGGCGAAGTGCGCCGCGGCAAGTGGAGCTTGGGTTTGGACGCCAAGCTTGGCCTGGGTGAGACGCAGCAGACCGTGGACATCAGCGGTTCCACGACCCAGACGCCGGGAACGACGGCCCTCGGCGGTCTGCTGACACGGACCGGGACCGCGGGCAACATCGGCCACTTCACCCGCGACCAGTTCAGCCTCGTGCCCGAGGTGGGCCTTACCCTCGGCTACCAGTTGACGGATCACGTGCGAGCGTTCGTCGGCTACAACTTCCTGTACTGGACGAACGTCGCCCGCCCCGGCAACCAGATCGACACGACGGTCGATCGCACGCAGGCCTTCGGCCAGATCAACCCGGCCGGCGCCAACCGTCCGACCTTCAACTTTAACAACTCGGACTTCTGGGCACAGGGCGTCAGCGCCGGCCTGGAGATCCGCTGGTAAGCCTGAGAAATTGCAAACCGCAAATGCAGAGGCGGCCCGGGCGCTTGACGCCTGGGCCGCCTCTGCATTTGCGGCTTAGAGTCTGTCCCAGAAGGGGTCTTTATCTACGAGCCGCGACCGTTAGGGAGCGCTTGTCGCGGCGGTCCTCTTACGCGCCCTAACGGTCGCGGCTCGTAAATCCTACTTCTGGGACAGACTCTTAGAGGCGGTTTCAAAACCTGTAGGTTAGGATTCCGATCCTGACACCATGCGTCAGGATCGGAATCCTAACCTACGTTTTGAAACCGCGGCTTCGCGGTCCGACGCCGCTAAGCCGCAAGCGGCAATCGTCATCCTCGTCAAACTTTGCGCCTGCCCAGCTCCAGTTGTCCGGCATCTTCTCATTCCTTTGCGTGACCTGTGCCGATTACTAACAATGGATAATCCCTCCTTGATGCACATCTCGATCTCCCCACCCTCGCCCGCCCGCCGTCCACCGGCACGGACCGCCGTCCGCCATACCATCAGGAGGAATCTGGGAAATGTTCAACTCGTTTTGGCGAATGCTCACTCGCACCCTGCGCCCGTCGCGGCCGGCCGGCTCCGCCGCCACGCGCCGGCCCGCCCGCCTGGCGCTGGAGGCCCTCGAAGACCGCTGGATGCCCAACGCCACCAGCATCGCCGGCTTCGTCTTCAACGACGCCAACAACAACGGCATCATGGACAAGTCCGAGGTCGGCCTCGCCAATAGCATGGTCGAGCTGCACCGCGCGGACGGCTCGCTGGTCGCCACCGCCACGTCCGACGCCGCCGGCCACTACGTCTTCAACAACGATCCGACGATCAACGTCGCGCCGCAGAGCAAGGAAGTCGATGCCGTCTTCATCACTCAGCCGACGGACTGGTCGAACTCGCAGAGCATCGCCCAGTTCGACCCGTCGTTGGGTACGCTGACGTCGGTACAGATCATCAGCACCGGCAATCTCACGACCCAGGTGCAGATCGAGAATGCCGCGCCGCCGCCGTCGATGACTTCGCAGTCGTCAACCGCCTCCGTGCAGATCGTCGGGCAGTTCACGCTCACCGCCAACGGTTTCGGCACGCTGGTGCAGTCGGCCACCGGTGCGATCGACAACCAGGCCGTCCTCGGCCCGTGGGATGGCGCCTCGGACTTCTCCGGAGGCGACAGCCACGACTTCGGACCGAAGTCCGCCACGGCCAACGGCTCCGCCACGTTCAGTGCCGGTTCTCAAGACTTGTCCGCGTTCATCGGCACAGGCTCGATCCAGCTGAACGAGTCGGCCGCCGTCTCCTCCACCGACTCCGGCAGCGGCAACTTCGACCAGCGCATCCGCTCGCAGGCCGACGGCGCCGTGCGCATCATCTACAACTACATCCCGTCCACCGGCCTGAAGCCGGGCGACTATTTCGTCCAGCAGACGACCGAGCCGCCGGATTTCTTCGACGGCCAGACGACGAACGACAACCTCCAGCCGATCCCGAACAGCTATGGCGTGAACCGCATCGACGTTCACCTGGACAGCATCAATAGCTCGCTCACGAACAACTTCGGCGAGGTGCCGCCCTCGACCATCGCCGGCTATGTGTACTACGACGAGAACTCGAGCGGCGCCAAGGACGCTGGCGAGGCGGGCCTCGGCGGCGTGACCTTGACGCTGACCGGCACCAACGGCATGGGCCAGGCCGTCAACATCAGTACGAAGACGCAGAAGGACGGCTCGTACCTGTTCGAGCACCTGTGGCTGAGCGGCGACTACACGATCACGGAAGTCGCGCCCCCGCCCGGCGGCTTCCTGGCCCCGACCGTGACCGTCGGCGACCTCGGCGGCGCGATCGTCGGACCGGCCGTCGCGCACATCAACCTCGGCGCCGGCGTGAACGGCCAAAACAACAACTTCGGCCATGTCCTGCCGTCGAGCGTTGCGGGCTTCGTCTACGTCGATCCGAATAACAACGGCCTCAAAGAGACCGGTGAAGCGGGGTTAGCGAATGTGGCCGTCACGCTGACCGGCACGGACTACGTGGGCAACCAGGTCTTCCAGACGATGAATACGCTGGGAGACGGCTCGTATAGCTTCTCCGTGGCCCCCGGCTGGTACACGATCAGCAAGGCGCCGCCGGCCGGCTACATCAATGGCATCGACACGCCCGGAAGCCTGGGCGGCACGACGGCGAACGATCAGTTGTTCGTGACCATTGGGCAGAACAAGCACGGCATCAACTACAACTTCGGCGAGTTGCTGCCACAGGCACCGCCGCTGCCGCCGCCGCCGCCGCCGCCGCCGATCGTCCCGCACCTCGATCCCGAACCGCCGCTGCCGCCGCCGCCGCCGCCGATCGATTTCGGCAAGTGGTTCTTCTTGAGCTAGTGCGAAGTGCTAGCCCGTTTTAGTTTCTTAGATCTGAACTTCTCCGCAAGATACGGAGACGTTCAGTCGAGTTCTGGCTGAGAGCTAAAAGCTGA
>JBBQPD010000586.1:0-4692 GCA_038331535.1 Gemmatales bacterium
GCGACCGTCAGGGAGCGCTCCCTGACAGTCGCGGCTCGTAACGAGCAGGGAGGGCCGGCGCCATGTGGACCCCGAAGCGGATCGCGCTCCTGATGGCCGGCGTCGTCGTTTTCTGCACCTCGTACGTCGGCTACGCGCGCAGCCACCTGGGCACCATCGACGGCCTGCCGACGCTGCCGGTCGAGTTCCGCAAGGAAGAGACAGAGATCCGCATCGCGCCGCCGCGGCCGCGCACCTCGCGCGTCGAGGACAAGCTGAAGCTGGCGTTCGGCCAGGAATGCAAGGAGCTGAAACACCCCATCAAGCTGGAGATGCACGCGCGCAACATGGCCCTCGCCGCCGGTATGGCCAAGTTCGACGACGACGGCCGCGTCTTCCTCTCCCCCGTCAGTGTCGCCATGTTCGGTAAGGTCCAGAACGATGGCCGCGGCGTCGAGATCAACACCGTCACCGCCGATTCCGCCTGGCTCACCTTCGACCGCCCGGTGTTCTCGCCCCAGGACGTCAACGGCCGCAAGATCGTCGGCGCCGAGCTGCGCGGCAACATCCAGCTCGTCAACAACCGCCGCACGCCAGAGCGGACCGACGACCTGTTCCTGTACATCAACAACGGGCCGCTCTACTACTCGGAGACCAAACACCTGCTGTGGACGGACGACAAGATCTACGTCCGCGACCAGCAGAGCACGCCCAAGCCGATCGAAGTCCGCGGCACCGGCATGGACGTGGAGCTGATCCCGGACGCGCCGCCCGCCAAGCCGGGGACGGGGACGCCGGCGGTGGCGCGCAAGCAGAAGAAAGAGAGCATCTCCGGCGTCAAAAGCATCACGCTCCGTTCCTACGTCGAGATGTACCTGTACGTGGACAGCAACCGCTCCGGCCTGCCGGGCAACGACCGCGCGCCGGCAAAGTCCGCCAAGCCGGCTGCCAAGGACGCGCCGCCGAAGAACCCCGCCGACGACGAGAAGGCGCTGGTCATCATCAAGACGCCCGGCCCTTTCCGCTACGACTTCAACAAGGACCAGGACACGGCGACGTTCGACCTGCCGGCGGCGGACCCGCTGCATCCGCCGACGTCGCCGGACGACCTGGCCGTCCACGTCCACCGCCACATGCCGAAGCTGAACACCGACGACCACCTGTACTGCAAGCACCTGGAGCTGAAGATGCGCCGCAAGGAGCCGGCGGCCGCGACGACGGGCCGGCCGCAGCAGCCGGCCGCCGAGCGCTCGTCGCCCAGCCAGGGACTCGACATCGAGATGGCCCGCGCCACCGGCGGCTATCACGAGGTGATCCTCACTTCCGACACGGAGAAGCTGACCGCCGAGGGGAACGAGTTCATCCACGACGCCCGCAAATTGCGGACGATCCTGCGCGACACGCCGGAGCTGAAGGCCGACCGCGACGGCAGCATCATCTATTGCCCCGAGCTACTGATCCAGGATGAAAAGCTTCCGGACGCACCGACGCCCGGCGACCCGAAAGCCGCGAACAAGGCGCCGGGGAAGGCGCCGCCCAAGTCCGTTCAGCGCGTGACGGCGACGGGGCCGGGGCGGATCGATCTGTGGGACAAGGTGAAGGAGCAATCGCTCGACCACGCCTCGTGGACCGAGGGGCTGAACTCGTCGCGCGACGGCGGGCTGGACTTGCTGGTGCTGACCGGGTCGGCGCGCTTCTGGAACGACGGACCGGGCACGACGGACCAGCGCTTTTTCGCGGGCATGCTGGCCGGAGTCGTCGGCCGAATCTGGTACGACGAACAGGGCAGCACCTTGCAGGGCGACACGCTCAAGGTGTGGATGCGGCCGCGCGAACCGGAGGCGGAACCGACGGCCAGGTCGCAGCCGGCCGCCGCGCCGGCGCCGCGCCCCGAGCGGATCGAGGCGATCGGCAATGTGTTTTCCAAATCGCGCGAGCTGATCGTCCACGAAACGAGTCATCTGACAATCCTCTTCAAGGACGCCCCGCCGTCTGCCTTACCGCAAGGGCCGCCCGATCCGATCGTCGCGCCGAGCGCCGCCGCCCCGTCTGTTAATCCTGTCGTGAAAGGCGGCGACACCGTCCCGACGACCTCGCCTCCGCCGCCTGGGCGCGAGCAGGCGCCGGCCCCCATTGCCGAGCGCCCGAAACCAGCGCCAGCCAAGGCGGAGGAGCCGGCGCGGCCGATGGACCTCAGCGCTCGCACCGTCGATGCCACGGTGCTGCGCGGCGAAGACCCGGTAACGCGCGAGAGCAAGAACACGCTCGAAAAGCTGTGGTGTACCGGCCGCGTTCACGTCCGCCAGGATGCCGACCCGACCAACCCGGAAGACAAGGGCATTGACATCAAGGGCAGCACCCTGCGCCTCGACTGGCGGCCGGAGGGCAACCTGCTCACCGTCGCCGCCGACGACAAGGGCAGCCCCAATGAAGAAGACCTGGCCCAGATGTTGGTACGCAACCTCTACATCATCGGGCCGGAGATCAACGTCGATCAGCGCGACGACCGTGTCTGGGTCAACGGCAGCGGCGCCATGATGATGGAGAGCGCCACCACGCTCAACGGCGTCAAGAAACCGCAGCCGGTACCGCTGACGATCCACTGGACGAAGTCGATGCTGTTCATCGGCAAGTCAGTGATGTACCAGGGCGAAATCCAGGCCGAGCAGGACAACGGCCGCATGACCTGCGAGGCGCTGACCGTCTTCTTCGACCGGCCCATCTCGCTCAAGCAGCCGCCCAAAAAGACCGGCAAGGCCGGCAAGGTGGAGGAGGAGAAGCCGCCGCGCGTCGAGACGATGATCTGCGACCGCAAAGTGTTGATCGAGGAAGCGACGGCCGACGTCGATCCCAAGACCAACATGCCGCGGCTCGACAAGAAGACCGGCAAGCCGCGGCTGGCGAAGTACGAAAAGGTTTCGGGCACCACGGTCAACGTCGAGGCCAACGAGAAGGAACCGGGCGAACTGAAGGACACCAACAAGCTGCGCGCGGCCGGTCCCGGCGCCGTCTGGCTGTACCAGCGCGGCGGCGCGGCCGATCCGCTGGCCCCGCCGGCCGATCCCGCCAGGCCGAAGCCCGCGCCGAAACCAGCCGATGACGACGACGAGATGAAGCTCACCTACGTCGAGTTCGGCAAGAGCATGTTGGCGAACAACAAGACCGGCAAGTCGAACTTCTGGGGCGGCGTGCGCGCCCTGAACATGCCCGGCGACGACCCGACGCTGGAAATCAACCTCGACGAGATGATGGTGCAGCTACCGAAGGGGGCGCTGTACCTGACCGCCGAGCAGTTGGAAGTTCTCGGCCAGAAGCTGCCCAACGGAAAGACGAATCAGCAGATGACGGCGACCCGGCGCGTCTACGTGAAGGCCAACGAGTTCGAGGCGAACTGCGAGAAGTTGTGCTTCGACGAGTCGAAGGACCAGGTCATCTTCTACGGCAACGAGAACGGCAGGGCGACGCTGATCCGCCAACCCAAAAAGGGCGTCAAGCCAGAAGTCATCAAGGGAAAAGAGATCATCTACATTCGCAGCACCGGCGAGTTCAAGGTGGACGGCAGCGACTTCATCGGCAATTAGGATGGATTGGCGAGGCGGGAGCGTCAGCGACCGGGGTGAAGCGTCCTCCGGTCGCTGACGCTCCCGGCTCGTCAGCGAATTCAACAATCTGCCGACCTCATCTCAACTTTGCTGTTAGAGTGATACTAGCCGTACCATTTCCGGCACTGCCCGCCGCGCGTTCGTTGCGATGAGGAAACAGCCTTGGCTCGCGTCATGACCGCTAACTCGAATTCAAATCTCCGCCAGTGGATCGAACGTCTCAAGGACCGAGACCCGAATCGCCGTATGCACGCTGCGATGGTCCTCGGCTCGCTCGGTCCGCGCGGGCGTGTCGCCGTGCAGGAATTGACCGACCTGCTCGACGACCGTTACGCGGAGGTGCGCCGAAGCGCCGCCGCGGCCCTCGGCGAGATCGGTCCGGACGCCGCCGCCGCCGTGCTCGCCCTGAGCCGGTGCGTCACCGACGCCGACGAGGCGGTGCGCCGCCGGGCAGTCGTGGCCCTCGGCGACGTGGGGGCCGATGCGCGCATCACGGTGCCGGCGCTGATCCTGGCTCTGCGCGATCACAGCGCGCTGGTGCGCCGCTGCGCCGCGGCCGCACTCGGCGAGCTGGGCGAGACCGCCGTTGCCGCCGTGTCGATCCTTATCAAGGAGCTGGAGGAAGACGATGTGAAGAATCGCGTCGTCGCTGCCGCAGCCCTGGCCCGAGTGGGCGTCGCGGCGCTGCCGCACCTCATGGAAGCGCTACCCCACGCCGACGCGCGCGTGCGCCGCCATCTCGTGACGATCCTCGGCAAGATCGGCGGCCGTCATGCGCTGGCACTCCTCCGCTCGATGCGCGCCGACCCCGACGAGGACGTGCGCGCGACGGCCGCCGAGTTCCTCGGTGGTGAGGACTTGTTCGGTGACGAGGACTGAGAGGTAGTCCCGTAAAGTGTTGTTTTCTACGAGCCGCGGACCGCAGGGGGCGCGGGGTACGCACCCAGGCGGTCGCGGGTCGTAGAAAAGACCACGGGAAAGCCCCACCCCCCAGCGGGGGGGGGGGTTTCCCTGGGGTGTTTACTCCGCCCCGCCCCCGTCGGGGCGGGTCCCCCGCGCCCCGTGCGGGCCGCGGCTCGTAGAAAACAACACTTTACGGGACTACCTCTCA
>JBBQPD010000587.1:0-4689 GCA_038331535.1 Gemmatales bacterium
GGTCGCGGCTCGTAGAATCTACTTCTGAGACAGGCTCTTCGTTTTTTGCGGCATGTCCCCAGCGCTCCCTAACGGTCGCGGCTCGTAGAATCTACTTCTGAGACAGGCTCTTCGTTTTTTGCGGCATGTCCCCAGCGCTCCCTAACGGTCGCGGCTCGTAGAATCTACTTCTGAGACAGGCTCTTAGTAACTCAGGGCTAGTCCGAGTTGATCGTAGAGCCTGCGGACCTCGGCGTACTCGTAGGCTACCCACTCGTCCGGAGCGACGCCGTCGCGGTGGCCGCACGCCCCAGGCGAACACATCCGATGGACGACAACTATACTTCCCGCCTGACGACAACTAGATTTCCCGATTCGGACTGACCTGTGCGCCGGCCTCAAAACAGCCCGTTCTCGCTCGCCTGCTTCTCCGGCGCTACCTGGAGTGCGTTCCGATCTCTGATTCGACCTTGAGATTTCAATTCATATTGTCAGCCAATCCCTCGCGGTTTACAACCGTCTTTCCGTAGCTGTCCCGGTTCTTCCGAACGCTGCAAACACGACGGCTTGCCGAGGATCTTGGCCTGCGCGTCGGGGACACAGACGTGGACAGCGTGTCGGCAGTAGTCAAGGCCGACGAACCGTGTTAGAGTGGCGGACAGGTCGGGCGGAGATGCAGGTCACTCGTGATCGTTTGCACGAGAGGTATATCCATGATGCTTGTGACCAACCCGCTGCTGGCAGGTAAGCCGGTTCCTGAATAGGCGTAGCCAACTCGTTCAGCAGCGCACGCCTCGTGGGGTTATCCATGCCGATTACGCTGCACGCTTTGCTGCGGGGCCTCGCCAGCATAATCGGCTTCTTCTCCGGTGCTCTGCTTGGCGCGGGAATTTACAATCTGTTCCTTCTGTTCCTGGTCGATGGCCTCGGCCAGAGAATCGACACGCCGGTCATTTCCGTCGGCCAGATGATCTTCGCGGCGGTGGTGTTCTTCGGCGGGGCCGTCCTGGGATTGAAGCTTGGCAATGACCTGGTGGTCAAGTACATCCCCGCGCGCTGCAGACTGTGTGGGGGACGAGCCTATCCCTACCAGGGTACTGAGGTCGGCAACCAGGTCGCGTATCGGTGTCAGACCTGCATGGGGGTGAACTTGGCTCCTTTCTACGAGGGACGGGGAAGTTAGCTCGTCATTTCCCCGCCAACCACCTCTGGGCGCGTAAGTCTCACCGCGAGCCTGCTTGAGCTGTCGCACGTGGCACTCCTTCCCCCGAACTCGCCCGCATTGACGAACCGCAGGGGGTTCAGGCGTTTTCCGCTGTCTTTAGCCGGGTCGTGGCGGAGGGCAAACCCATGATCGTTTGCCGCGACGGGCAGGATCTGGCGGCGGTCATTCCGCTCGAGTACCTGGACCTGTTGCGCGAGGTCGTCGAACGTCAGGAAGTGGAAAAGCTGGCAGGTCAAATCGATTGGCACCGTGGCGATAAGACGCTCCGTCCGCCGCAAGAGTGGTTCGACGACTCCGACAATCCCTTCGGAAAATCGGTGTCAGATCATTTTTTCCTCGGCGCCGGCGCACCGCCGTCCGGACCGTCGCGAGCAGCGGGGTCGTTGCGGCGACGTTCACCGACATTCTCCCGAGGCGGAGGCGGTTCAGATTGACATGATTCGCTTCTACCACATGTCGGTACGTTGGTAAGAGAGCAGCTTCGAGAAAAAACGGCTTGATCGAGGAGGCGAGTCAGACGGTGCGTGGGCGTGGCGGACATGCGCGGCGGCTGTCGTAAGATTTGCTATTACAGGGGTTTGCGATGGCAAGCATGTCCGCCAACCGTGGCGGACATGCGCTGTAGGTGGCGGACATGGTCTCCAAAAATCAATGGGGACATTCATCTTTTTGCCAGTAGTAGCGAACTAGGGACATCGTGGATTTCTCTCTGAAACCTCCCTCCCTCCCCCACCGCGATCGTCGGCTGTATCTCATCCGTCCGAAACCCAAACGCCAGCGGCCGCACCGCCGAGAAGCACCGGGGCTCGATGTGGACATCGACGAGGAGGTGATAGCCCGGTATCGGGTGGGTTGGTTCGGGCATAACCGGTCTTCCGCTCCTCAGCCTGAAAGACTGATTCTACCAGCCCAGAGCAACCCCGGGGTTATTGGACGAAGCGAGCCGAGGACAATTGTCCCCGGCTCGCCGTTCCTGCAATTACGTTTTGGCCAGCATCTTCATTTCAGCGACAGCCGGGTGCTCGCCGGAGTCGTCTCGGTCTGGGTGAGGATGCGATACGCCCGCTCCGCTTCGTAGCGCACCAGCGGGTCGGCATCATTCTTCAGCGTCTGCACGACAGCCAGCACCGGAGCGGTGCGGTTGTTCATCCGCGCCAGCGCCCGGATGCTCGCCGCCCGCACGTTCGGGGCGGTGTCGCCGCGGGCCGCGTTGATCAGGCCGCGGGCCACCTCGGGATCGGCGGAGCGGTCGAGGGCAGCCAGCGTGTGAGCGGCCATCTCGCGCAGCTCGGCGGATGGCGAGGTCGAGAGCACGCAAACCAGCTTCGCCGTGTCGCTCGGGCGGGCTGAAGTCGGCGGCACGGGAGCAGGTGGCGGCAGCGGCCGTCCGCTGGACCGAGTCGTATCAATCACTTCCACTCCAGGGGGCAACTCCGGCGCGACCGGCTTGGCCGGCTCGAGGGCGACGACCTGCGTCACCGCGCCAGTCGGCTTCGCGCTCGAGACCGGCACGGGCGGCGGCAGGGCCGTCTGACTGCTCTCCAGCGCCGGGGCGGGAGTCGCGGGGAGCAGCGGCTTCAGCGCGGGCATGGGCGCCGTCGGCTGCGTCGCGACGGTCGGCTGGCTCGGTTCGGAACTCCGCTTCTCCTGAATGAGGCCGACAATGCTCGGCCGCTCCGGCATAGTCTGAATCACCAGCGGCGTGGTCACGACCGGCGGTTGCGGCACCGTCGTCGGTTGGCTTACGACCAGCGGTTGCGGGACCATCGTCGGTTGGGCCACTACCTTCGGCTGCTCCGGCTCGGAGTGGAAGTTCTTCTGGAGCAGGCCGATAACGCTCGGCCGCTCCGGCATCGGCATCGGTTGCGTCACGACCGTGGGCAGGGTCGCAGGCAGCGGCGCCTGGGCCACCTGGGGCTGGGCCGGCTCGGAGTGCCACGCACTCTCGACCAGGCCAGTGATGCTGCGGTCGGCGGGTGCCTGGTAAACCGCGGGGGTCACCGCGGCGGCCGTAGGCGTGACGCGGGTCAGCACGCGGCGGGCGTCGCCGACCACCTGCTGACCGGGCAGCGTGTTGATGCGCTGGTAATAGGAGGCGGCCGGCGGCATGGTCTTGGTATCGACCGGGGCGCCGGGAACCTCGGGCTTCGGCGGCGGCACCAGTTCTTTCTTCCTGTCCGGCTCCGCCGGCGGCGCCGGCTCGACCTCGACGAAACAGGCCAGACAGTGGTCGAGCGACATCTGGGCGGCGGAGCGAACGCGCGGCGAGCGCTCCACGGGGGCGCCGTCCTCGGTGCCGCCGGATACCGTCAGTGCCAGCGCCTTGATGACCGGTTTGGTGCAGCAGCAGCCGCGGCCAAACGCCAGCGCCGCCTCGACGCGCACGCACTCGTTTCGGTCCAGGCGCAGGGCATTGATGAGCGCATCCTGGGCTTCGGGCCAGCGCGAGCAGTCTGCGCCGGCGAGGACGCGAATGTCGTCGATCCGCTTCTTGGCGTCGGCCTCGTCGGCTTTGACGCGGGCCGCGGCACCTCCGGGCGTGTCGGCCGGTTTGGCCAGGTCGGCGGCGCTGATCGTGGGGCAGAACGTCGGAATGACGCCGCCGGTCATGGCACTCACCGGTTTCAAACTGTTGTTGAGCATCTGCCCGAGCGCCGAGTTACAGATCTTCTGTTTGCAGGCCGCCTTCTGCTCCGGAGTCGGACACAGGAAGGAGAACAGGTTGGCAGGAGCCGGGGCCGCGGCCACGGGTGCCCCACCAACACCGACCGCCGGCGCCGGCGCGACGGGTGCCTGAGCCAGGGCGCCCGATGCCGTGCCCGCCATCACCGCCAACCCCGCGACCCAGCGTTTCCACATCTTCTTCATGATCGGTTTCCTCCCGCTTCCCCTTGCCGACCCGGCGGGATCGTTACCACGAGTCCCCCATCCGCGTCGTCCCTCCAGATCGTTCCAGTTATTTCTTCGACCGCATCTGTGCCGTTCTTGAGTCGTATGCGGATTACGCTGCTTTGCACGGCTGTCCGGTCGCTGGCCTTTTACTCGTCATTCCCGTTTCCTTCGCAACAGTCCATTCAGCCGTTACAACCGGAAAATGCCTCTCTCCCGTTACCTTCGCGGAAATCGGCGAATTGCTCAAAACCCGTCCCTCGCGGCGCCGATAGAGGAAGTGACAACTGGAAATGATTGTTCCCGCCTGAAGCCGGAGCTCTTCACCGCAGAGGACGCAGAGGACGCAGAGGATCGCAGAGGAAAGCGAAGAACAACAGTGGTAGCCGAGTTCCGAAGGACCGCTCTAATCCATGGCCTTCGCAACAACGAAACGCACTTTGTTTCGCCTGAACCTCTTTCTGATTTTCCCCCTGCGTCCCTCTGCGACCTCTGCGGTGAATGATCCGGATTATGGGTGAGAACAGTGGGGAATAGGGATGGAGGAGGCCGGCCCGCGGTCACCGACGCGGCGCCTGAGGAGGTATGACGCAATG
>JBBQPD010000588.1:0-4689 GCA_038331535.1 Gemmatales bacterium
TTTCGTTCCGACGTAATAGTGACCGCTCTCATGCTTTCGCAGTCTGTGCGTCAAGTAAGGTTCGGCCCGTCTCATAAGACCGCGAAAGCATAGCATCCAGCAGCTTGACTAATCAAACTACTGATGACGCCGCAGCCAATAGCTTTCGTTTGACCGTCTCGGAAACCTCCATCACCACGAAGCGCTGGGCCGGATACAAATAATCTTCACCTGACTCATCCACTACGCGCAGGTAATTCTCCGTCGCGGCTTTCACATCCGGCAGTACTCGATAGAGTTTCCACACTTGAAGGTCAGCGCAACCCTCGTTGGACACACAAACAGCAAATGTGGATTGACTTGGTCTTTTCGCCATATTGCCTCAATCCAAGAAACGCTTGATCTTTAGCTTCCGTTTTCCGACACCATGGGCCTCGTACCAATGTAACTCGGCCCGGCGGACATTCCCATTGACCAACCGGACGAGTGCGCTTCCCTTGAGCTTTCGCCAGCGGCGTCCGCCGTAGAGAGCCTTCAGGGAGTCGCGCTCGCGGATCGCTACGTTGACAGCGATAATTTCGATGTCGGCGATGTCGCTGAGCAGTTCAAAGTCCATGCAGAAAACCTACCGGAACAGCTGCGCAACCGCGGCCTGGGCGTCGGGGACGAGTTAGCTGGTCGCGGCACCCGTGGCCCTCCTAAGGGGTGAAGAAAAATCGCGGACGGCATTCATTCTGCAACAGAAGGGTATGCAGCCAGTTTCGACGGCGCTTGCGGCCTCACGCGGGCGCGCGAAGCCGCAAGCGGCACCCGGCGGCGTGTTACACTTCAAGCTTCCACGGCGCGCGCATCGGACGGCTGAGCATGGCGTTGGCGTCGGCGTCGTCGAGGAACTCCTGCTTCAGCGGATCCCAGCGCAGCTTTTTGCCGAGCCGCGTCGAGATGGTGCCGAGGTGGCAGACCGTCACCGAACTGAAGCCGATGCCGACGTGGCAGATCGGCTGTTTGCGGCTCTTGATGCACTCGACGAAGTCCGCCATGTGGCTGACCGGCCGCGATTCGTACAGCGGCTTGAAGTCGGCCGGCAGCTTCTCCGAGAGGATCTTCGGGTCGCTGGCCTCAATCGTGCCGCGGCTAACGAAGACCCACTTGCCCTCTTCGCCCTCGATGATCAGACCGTTTTCGTACTTCTTCTCCGTGAAGCGCTTGTCCTTCTTCTGGTCGTGGCTGACGGCGATGACCTTGGCGCCGTCGGCGTAGGTGTACGTGACCTCGAAGGTCGGGTGCGTGTTGTACGAGTTCGGCTCCTTGTTCGGCTGCTCGCCGTGTCCCTCGACTTCGACCGGTCCGTTGCCGTCCATGCCGAGCGCCCACTGGGCGATGTCGAGATGATGGGCGCCCCAGTCGGTCATTTTGCCGCCGCTGTACTCGTACCACCAGCGGTACTCGTAGTGGCAACGCTGCGGGACGTACTCGACCTTCGGACACGGGCCGAGCCACATGTCCCAGTCCAGCTCTTCCGGCACCGGGGCCGTCTTGAAGGTGCCCTTGGGGTTGGTGCCGATACGGCATTCGATGCGGCCGATCTTGCCGAGCCGGCCGGCGCGGACAACTTCGGCGGCGAGGCGGAACCTGCCGCCCATTTCCGAGCGCTGCTGGCTGCCGGTCTGGAAGACCTTACCGGTCTTCTTCTGCGATTGCACCAGCTTTTTGCCTTCATCGATGGTGAGAGTCAGCGGCTTCTCGCAGTAAACGTCCTTGCCCTGCTTCATCGCCTCGACGGCGATCAAAGCATGCCACTGGTCCGGCACGGCGATCAGGACGGCGTCCACGTCTTTGCTCTGGAGCAGCTCGCGGTAGTCCTTGTACGGCTTGGGGTCGAAGCCGTCCTTCTTCATCATTTCCAGGCCGTTCTTGAGATGGCCGGCGTCCACATCACAGGCGGCGGTGAAGGTGATGGTCTGGGGTTTGCCCGGCGCATTCAGCTTCTTGGCCTCGCCATAGAGGGCGACATTCCGGCGGGTTTTGTTGTCGATGCCGATGACGCCCAGGTTGAGGCGGTCGTTGGCGGCGACGGGCTTCTTGTCCTCGGCGGCCTTGATTTCGACGGCGGCGATCAGCTCGCCGGCGTACCAGGCCGGCAGACCGGCGGCGGTCATTCCAGCGAGCGACCGCTGCAAGAAGCCGCGGCGGGAGAGGTTTCCTCGGTTCAGCATGGTGTCGGTTCCTTGGAGATGGGCGAACGGGAGTTATGCCGATCAGATTATCCCATCGTGCAGCGCGACGCCAGGGACCGCTTGCGGTTTCGCGCGCGGTACGCGCGAAACCGCAAGCGGGAACAACTCAGTAGGAGAACTCCAGCCCGAGGTTCAGCCCCTGCGCCCAGAAGGTCGAGGTGCCGCCCTGAGGCAGCGGCTGAATCGGCGCCGGCTGGGCATTCGGAATAAACAGAGTCGAGCCGAAGATTTGCCGGCCGTCCACGCCATCGATCTGCTCGGCGGCGCGGAAGAGCCTGCTGACGTAGAGGAAATTGTAGCCGACCGTCGCCGTCAGGCGCGGCGTGAGGCGCCAGCCGAGATTGGCCGTGATTTCCGGCACAAGCGTGAAGTTATGGTTGGCGAAGCGACCGAGGTTCGTCGGCTGCGAGAGCACGCCGCCGCCGCGCGTCACCGTCGTGCCGGGCGCGCCGAGCGGATCGACGAGCGTCGTCGAGCCGTTGATGTTTACCCGTTCCTGCATGCCGCCGAGGGCCAGTTTGCCGATCACGTCCACCGTGAACGGGCCGACGTCGGCGTGTGACGCGAGACCGATCTGCGCCCCGTTGAAGTCGTTGTGGACGCCGAAGCGGTCGGTGTAACGGGTGACGTTCGCCACCGGTTCGGCAAAGCCCGGCAGGGCGGTATGGGTGCCGCTCAGCTCAAGACCCTCGCTGAATTGCAGATGGCGGAAGCCGACGAGCAGGTCGAGACGGTCGGCGAAGTAGATGGCCGGCAGTTGGCGGCGGAGGTTGAACTCGGCGCCCCACAGCCGGTTGCTCGTCTGGGCGTTAAGCTCGGCGGTACGGCCGCCCGGAATGGCGTAGAGAAGGATGGTTTGACGATTGGTGAACGGATCGTCGAAGACCGGCCCGATCACCGGATCGCCGTTCGAGGAGGCGTGGAAGTTTCGCACACCCCGTTCGAGTTGAAACCAGTTGCCCTCGACGGCCCACTCGCGGGCGCCGTCGAGCCAAAAGCCGGCGCCGAGACGCAGGCCGTTCTGACTGCCGAAATGGGAACGCGACGGATCATGAGGCAGACCGCTGATCGATCCCGCGGGCAGATTGGGGGCGGTCGCCAGTGCCGTCGGAATGGTGCCGAACAGGGGAGCCTGGGACGCCTGCGCGGTCTTCACCTTCCACAACAGGTATTCGCCGTGGAACCAGAACAGGGAACCGTCGCCGTCGCCGTCGTAAATCAATTGGCGATTGGTGTTTTCTCCAGCGGCCTGCGGGGCCAGTGCCGGCAGCGCATCCGGCTGGTAACGGGCGGGCTGGACCCCTCCCGGCATTGGGGCGTAGGGGCTGACGTTGGGCGTCCAGGTGCTTGGCGGCGGAGCCTGAGCCAGGGCGAATCCCGCGGAGGTGATAAGTCCCGCCAACGCGGCGAGCCATTTCTTGACCATGCCCTATCTCCCAAACGGACGTGAAGGCCGTGCCGGGCGCGGCGACGGAGAGCCGGCAAGGCCGAACGGCCTCGCCTTCTTCTTTATCGGCAGAATCGACGAAATAATTAAAGTCGTTACAACCGGTGGAATCGGAGTGGTTCGAGAAAGGCGGCCAAGGTGCGCAGACTGCGAAGGCGCTTTTTTGGCTGAGAGCTGATAGCTGTCAGCTAATAGCTCTCAGCCGACCTCTACGTTACTTAACCAGAAGGTGATGATTCGTCAGCCGCAGGGATCGCGCCTCCAGTTTCCCCGCCGTCGCGGTCACCAGGTCCACGGTCTCTGGAAGGTCGAACTTGCCGACGCGCTTCCAGGTGTGATGAAACGTGTCGGAGCTGCGCAGAGCGTCTGTCTTGCCGTCCCAGGTGTTGACGACGTAGCTCACCGGGAGGAACTTCTTCTCCTCGTTGATCTTGTTTTCCATGACAGTGATGGTGAAGCGAACCTCGCGGCCGGTGCGATTCACGACGATCACCTGCCGGTCGCGGATACGGTAGCTGGAGTGAAACTCGTCGTTGAGAACCTGCACCGTGCGGCCGAGCGGGTGTTCGGCATTGTCGTCGGGGAAGGCGCAGGGCGTGGCGCTGCCGCCGCCGCCGTCGCTCAGGCGATGGCCAACGAGCGACGAGAGCTGGCGCTTGACCCACTTGTTCACGTCCTCGCTGCCATCCAACTTCAGCGAGACGTCGCCCTTGTCGGAAACGGTTACCGATCCCTTCGTGATGTGGCCGTCGAGGTTCACTTCCAGGTCGGCCGTGAAGCCGGGGAAGTTCATCCACTCGGCGCGTGCGGCCCGCGCGTTGGCGAGCATTTGGGTGGCGGCGGGGACTTCCTTCAATGCTTTCGTCTTCGGTTCATCGGCCGGCACGGCCGTGGCCGCGAGCACGAACAGCGGGAGGCACAGGCGCTTCATGATCTTCACTCCATCGGGCGTTTCCCTTTGCTGAGCCGCGCACGCAGTAAGCGGTATGTTGACCGCGGAGCCGCGCACGAAGTAAGCGGTAGAGT
>JBBQPD010000589.1:0-4687 GCA_038331535.1 Gemmatales bacterium
TCGATCTCGACGGCGCCGCCGGGCACCACGTTGATGCGGAGTTGGTAACCGGCCAGCATACGCATGCCGACGAGGGGTGGGCCGTCTGTTTCGTCGATCTCAATGGGGCAAATCCGTCCGTCCCAGATCGCCGAAGCCCCATAGGCATTAATCACTTGAACGCTTCCGTCCGCCAATTGTGCATGATTCTGGCCGATCTCGAGCAGACCAAGAGCCAGAATGATCGACGGCGGTAACGTCAGGAAATGGGTGTAGCCTGTGTCAACGAACGCGTCCATCTCGTGCTGCCCTCCTCTGCCATCGAGAAGACGCACGCGGATAATTGCCCGGAAGGAGGGATCAACCGATCCGGTAATCATAGAGTCGCTGGGTGATTGAAGGGTCCGATTTCCACGGCCGTCGCGAAGCCGATGCGCTCAATCCAGATTTGCGCGTCAGGGAACCGAGCGGAAAGGGCCGCGGAAGCAATTCGCCGTTCATCGCCGACCTCGAACGCTCCCGTCTCGACGTCGATGGCGACAAACTTGCCCGTCGATCCGGGTTGCAGACGGGGACAGACGACCGTCTGATAGAGTTCCGTGCCGCGCCGCGCCATTTCATTCTTGTCGTATCGTGGTTGTCTCACGTTCATGTCTGTTCCCCAGATGCCCCTCGTGGATTATAGCGGCAGCAGTCATGTTCACGCCAACAGCTTGGGCACCACCTTGCCGGCCACGTCGGTCAGGCGGAAGTCGCGGCCCTTGAGGTTTCATTCAGGGAAGTGGTTCGATCTCGACGGCGCCGCCGGGCACCACGTTGATGCGGAGTTGGTAGCCGGCCAGCATGCTCATGCCGACGAGAGGAAACGTTTCGCTCTCCATCACCTCGATGGTTTTCTTTTGCCCGTCCCAAATGACAAGCGCTTCGTAGACGTTCATTAACGATGTCGTCCCATCGCCCAGCACGGCAAAGCGATAGTGAAGGTAACGAAGTGCCAAGACCAAAATCTGGTGCTTCGGCAGTGTCAAGAAGCCCGCAAAAGCCGTGTCAACAGTGGCTTCGATGTCGAGCCGACTGCCGGCGGCGTCCTCCATGAGAAAACGAATGTTCCCGGCAAGAACCGCATTCACCGAACCGGTCACCATGCGGGATCCTCCGTCGATCCGCCGCCAAATGAAACACTGGCGCGATGACCCACCCGTTGCATCCAGATAGCCACATCCGGCTTTCGTGCAATCAGAGCGTGTGAAGCAACCAGCGAGTCGTCCGCGATCTCGTACTCCCCCGTCTCGATATCGATGGCGACGTACTTGCCCTTGAATTCCGGCCCCAGCTTGGGGCGAATCGCTGTGAAATACCATTCCGTGCCGCGCCGGAAGGCTTCTTCCTTGCTGAATCGAGGTTCGCGCTTGTGCATGGTCGTCCTCCTTTTGTGTACTCCCCGATGGATTATAGCCGCCGTGCCCGCGTTCACGCCAGCAGCTTGGGCACCACCTTGCCGGCCACGTCGGTCAGGCGGAAGTCGCGGCCCTGGAAGCGATACGTCAACTTGAGATGATCCAGGCCGAACAGGTGCAGCATCGTCGCGTGCAGGTCGTTGATGTGGATCGGGTCTTCGACGATGTTCCAGCCGATCTCGTCCGTCTTGCCGATCACCTGGCCGCCCTTGACGCCGCCGCCGGCCATCCAGAGCGTGAAGGCGAACGGGTGATGGTCGCGGCCGGTCACGTTCGTCGAGCCGCCGCGGTTCTCGCCCAGCGGTGTGCGGCCGAACTCCGACAGCCAGACGACCAGCGTCTCGTCGAGCAGGCCGCGCTGCTTCAAGTCTTTGAGCAGGGCCGCCACCGGTTGATCCGCCATCAGGCAGTTGTGGCCCAGTTCCGCGTCGAGGTTCGAGTGGTGGTCCCATGAGGCGTGATAGAGGTTGACGAAGCGCACGCCGCGTTCGATCATACGGCGGGCCAGCAGGCAGTTGGCGGCGAAGGCGCGGAACTCGCCCTTGCCGCCGCCGCGCGCCGCCTTGAGTTCCGGCTGCGGCCGGTCCAACCCATAGGCGTCCAACGTCGCCTTCGTTTCGCGCGTGAGGTCGATCAACTCCGGCGCTGCCGATTGCATGCGGAAGGCCAGCTCATACGCGGCGATGCGGCTGTTGATCTCCGGGTCGCCGATCGCGGCGTGGCGGTGGGAGTTGAGGTCGCGCAGCGCCTCGACCGTCTTCTGCTGCATGGCGTCGGACAGGCCGGTCGGGTTGTTGAGATTGAGGACCGGCTCGCCCTGGTTGCGGAAGAGGACGCCCTGGTAGGTGGTCGGCAGGAAGCCGCTGGTCCAGGCGGAGGCGCCGGCGCTGGTGCCGCGGCCGGCAGTGAGGACGACGTAGCCGGGCAGGTTCTTCGACTCGGAACCGAGGCCGTAGTTGAGCCACGACCCGATCGAGGGCCGACCGAACATCGGCACACCGGTGTTCATCATCAGCTGGCCCGGATGATGGTTGAACGCCTCGGTGTGCATGGAGCGGATCAAAGCGATGTCGTCGGCGCAGGTGGCGAGGTGCGGCAGAAAGTCGGACAGGTCCATGCCGCACTGGCCGTACTTTTTGAACGTGCGCGGGCTGCCGAGCAGGCGGGCGCCTTCCTTCTGGATGAAGGCGAAGCGCACCTTCTCGGTCATCGAATCGGGCAGCTTTTGGCCGTGCAGCTCGTTGAGCTTCGGCTTCGGATCGAAGAGGTCGATCTGACTGGGAGCGCCTTCGAGATAGATGCAGATACAGTTCTTCGCCTTCGGCGCGAAGTGCGGCGCCAACAGCTTGGGCGCGCCGGAAGCGTCAGCGCCCGGAGGACCGGCGAGAAGGCCGTTGTCCTTGAGCAGCGACGCGACGGCGAGGAGGCCGACGCCGCTGGCGGAGGTGGCGAGGAAGTTGCGGCGTGATTGTAGGAGGGCGGCGTGGGTGGGGTGCATGGTGATCTCGGTAGTGTCGTGGTTTGCCGCTTGCGGCTTAGCGGTTATGTGCCGCTAAGCCGCAAGCGGCAATCGAGCGCGTCAAGTTCACGCAGAAGCAGCCTCTCGAACGTACTCATCCACATGATCGAACAAAGCTCGGCCAGCGAGTTCAACCGCTTCGGCGATCGCCTCACGGGGGACGTTGCCGCGCCATTGTTTGATGATTTCCTCCCAATCCATACCCTGTGCCACCATCTCAAGTACGGACCGGACGAAAATCCGAGTGCCGACGAACGTCAGTTTGCCGTGGCAAATCTCCGGATCGGCGACGAGGTAGTGGCCGTACTGTTTTCGCTCAGCTGCCATGTGTTTTCTCCTGCGTTGTCACCAAGTCGCCGATCACGAGCGCGTCACGTGTTCCTGTACCCAGGCGCGAAACGCCCGCACCATCGTCCGGTCGCCTTGAGCGAGTCCGAGGGCTACGAAGGGAGCCAGTTCCGCGACGACGACGTCGGGGAAGACCCCGCTGCGGTCCTGAACCTCATATTCCGCGCGCGCGTTCAGGCGATGAACCTGGAACGTCTCGCCGTCGTAGCGCCATACTTCGGGGACACGCAGCGCGGCGTAGATCGTCAGTCGGTTGAGCGAGTCGCGGCTTACGTCAATCTCGAGCGCCAGGTCGGGAGGCGGGTCGCGCGTCAGGTCGATGCGGTCCCGTCCGAGGACGCGCGCCAGATTTTGGACGTAGTAGCACTGGTCCGACTCCAGGCCGCGCTCAAGATCCTCACGCTGTTGGGTCATCGAGCCGAAGCCGGCGATGTCGAGGTCCAGTTCCTCGCCCAGCACATCGACCAGTCGCGTCAAGATGCACTTCAAGCGTTCGTGCAGAGACGACAGGGTCATGAGTTCGAGCCTCCCCCGGTCAAACGTCATGCGAAAATTGGGACGGTCTGCGAACGCCGCGCCGACGGCGCGATACGACTGCCAACTGACATTTTCCATAATGAGGCGCCGTCCGGCGGCTGGAGATAATTCCGATGGCGCCGCCTGAGGTGCTTTTAGCTCGGCAATCGCCGTCATGGTGTATCCCTCCAATCTCGAGTCGGGGCTAAGTCCTCTCCTCGAAGAACTCTCTGCATATCCGGATCGCGAGCCATTTCCTCCATCTCACGCGCGGACGCTGTCTCATCGACCGTTCCTTGTCGTATGCGCCGCACCAGCCGCTCGATGAGCAGGAGTTGGTCGGCGAGCGCGAGTCGGTCGAATACTGCTTCCACACCGCGAAGATCGTCCGCTTTCATGGCATTCACTCCCGCGTCACTACCTCATCCAGATTCAACAACGCCCGCGCCAGCGCCACCCATGTCGCCGCCTCGGCCGCATCGCCATTCGGCTTCGTCTTGCCGAGCAGCTTGGCCGCCTCCGCCGGGTTCGCCTGGCACAGCGCCAGCAACTCATCATACAGCCGGGTGAGCCGCGCCAGTTCCGCCGACGACGGTTCTCTCGCCGCGCACAGTCGGAAGCCGTGGCGCAGCCGCTTCTCGATCAACCCCGCACTGGCGCCTGGGGCTGGTACCTCGGTGAGGATGCGCCGGCCCAGCGCTTGAGCGCATTCCACGAAGACGGCGTCGTTCAGCAGCGTCAGCGCTTGCAACGGCGTGTTCGACTTTTCGCGGCGGACGACGCACAGGTTCGAGTCGGGGGCGTCGAACGTCATGAGCATCGGATACGGACTCGTTCGCTGGAACCAGATGTACAGGCCGCGCCGATA
>JBBQPD010000590.1:0-4677 GCA_038331535.1 Gemmatales bacterium
TCCATCGGAAAGCGGCAGCGCTCGCGCAAGCGGTCGTGAACCTTGGCGTTGGTGCCGACGGGGACGGTGCTCTTGATAATCACGATCTTCGAGCCGTTGGTCTGTTCCGCGACCGCGTCGGCGACGGCCCAGACGGTGGACAGGTCGGCCGAGCCGTCCGCGCTCTGCGGTGTGCCGACGGCGACGAAGACGAGCTGTGCCGGGGCGATGCCCTGTTTGAGGTCGGTGCTGAAGACGAGTCGGCCGTCGCGCTGATTGCGGTGGACCAGTTCCTGAAGCCCCGGCTCGTAGATGGGGATCTCGCCGCGCTGGAGTCGCTCGATCTTGCCGGCGTCCTTGTCGATGCAGATCACCTCGTTGCCGCAATCGGCGAAACAGGTGCCGGTAACCAGGCCGACGTAGCCGGTGCCGATGACTGCGATCTTCATGAAGCGAACTCCCGCGTTCCTCGAAGACAATACCGGCTGAGCATTTTACGCAATTTACGCTGACATGCTGACCTCGGCCAGTCGAGTTCGCGGCGGCAGGTCGTCTTGACGCGGCCCGGCGTTTCTGGCAATAGCCCCCTCCATCGGGTGGAAATCCTTACCCGCGCCGGAGGGAGAAGCGCGATGAGTCGATATCGACTGTACGGCCTGGCGGCCGCCATTTTGTTCGTCGTCACGGCCAGCGCGTGGCTGTGCCTGCACAACCGGGGTAAGGAGCGCGGCAAGGAAGACCGCGACGCCAAGGAATCGCCGCACGCTCTGGCGAAACTGGACAAGCCCGGCCCGGAGGAAGCGAGCCAGTACACTCCAAGCCTGCGCGAGCGCGAGCGAGGTGTGCGCGAGAAGGAAGAGTCCGTGAAGAAGCGCCAGGAAGCGCTGGAGCTACTCAAGAAGGACTTGCGCAACGAGCGGGCCGCGTTGGATGACCTGCGCAAGCAAGTTCAGGACGAACTGCGTCAGGTCAGCCGGAAGGTCGCCGGGCCGAGCATCCCGACGATCGACCCCGAAGTGCAACGAGCGTCCGCCCGCGACGAAGCGGAACTCAGCAGGCGATTGCACGACTCCGAAACCGCCGCGCGAAATAACCTTCTCAAGGAAGCGGCGTTGTACGAAACCATGTCGCCCGAAAAAACCGCCGCTATTTTGCAGAAGATGTACACCGACGAACCGGACAAGGCGGTCAAGTTGCTCGCGCAGATGAAAGCACCGGTCGCGAACGACGTACTGGCCGAAGTCTCCATCATGAACCCCGAACTCTCCGCCAAGTTGAACGCACGGATGGGCGCCGCCCGTGGTTTTTCGGCCACGGCCCCTCCGGTCGCGCCGCCGGCACCTGGTCTCCCCGTGGCGCCGGTGCCGCCGATGCCGCCGTCGTATCTGCCGCCGCAGTTGAGGTGAGCGATAGCCATCGTGGAATCAGCGCGTCCGCCAGGGAAGGCGGGCGCGCAGAGAAGGACGCTTGGCGTAATCCCAGGGAGGGGAGCCATGATCGGATTGCTACGCGGCCGGCGATTGTTGGCGCCGGTGCTGTTCAGCACCCTGCTGTCAGGGGGATGTCAGTTATTCGGAACCGACTCCAAGCCGATCACTCCCGCCGGTGCTTTCGACAAGAAAAAGATCAACACGACCGAGCAGCCGCTATCCGTGCCGACTGCGGAGCGGAAGAACGAGGGCGGTGCGAACACCCAGCAGGCGGGCGACGGATTCCGGCCGAAACGAGAGGTCGAGGGGCGTGAAGTCTCTGCCGCGGACGCTGGTCTGAAAAAAGACGCGACGAACGTCGTCTATATTCCGCCGACATCTTCAATCGCTATTCGGCCGACGAGCGCGCCATCCGGCCCATCGGGAGTGCCGGTCCGGCCGGACTTGTCTGCGCAGACATCGACGGGGGCCGCAGGAACGATCTTGAATTCGTCACCCTTAAACAAGCTGGATCGAGAGACCGACGCTGCCGTGAAGGTCAACACGGCCGCTCCAGAAACGAAGTCGCTCGAAGTGCGGATGCTGCAGCTCGAACAACGTCTGGAGCAGCGCGACCGCGCCGTGAAGCAGACTGGGGCGGAAGTGCAGGCGGCCACGGAGGAATTGCACCGGACGCTCGGGAGTGTCGAGACTTGGCGCAAGGAAGTGGACGAGGCGCGGGCCAAGCTGCAAAAGCGCGAGAAGGAAGACATCGAAACGATGAAATTGACGGTCAAGACGTTGGAACGAATGCTCGCGGAGGACGCGCCGGGAGAGAACCGTCGGGAAGGGGAGCGAAAAGCCGATCGCTGAGTCGTACCAGAAGCGGGTCGCGATCAACGCGCCGCCCTGGAGCGAGGAACCTCGTGCAAGGTTCCTCGTTCCAGGGCGGGGTTCGCGTTTCTGTACCATCACGATCGGCCCAGAGCGAAGATGCCCACACGGCCAAGAATCAGTTCCGAGATTGGTTATTGACCTTCAGGTAGTCAACCTCGCGAGTGCTGTCCTCGTTCTCAAGTTTCATCTGGGAACGAGGAGTTCTGCCTTGCTCAGCGCGGCCTTAACCGGACCGGCGCCGCGCGGAAATCGTGCTCGCGCAACGATCCGTCGGCCGTCTCTTCCCAGACGCGCGTCACAAGTAATCCGCTGGCCGGATACTCGACGCCGGCACGCCGCACCAACCCTTCACTCCTATCCACGTCCAGTTCCATCCGTACTCGCTGCCGGTCGTCGTACACGAGTAAGCCCGGCCGCGTCGGATTCCGCACAAAAAGCAGACCAGCTATGAATGCGAACGTGTCGCCTAAGCGTTCCTCGATCGCATTGAAACCGAACAGCTGGCATAGTGTCCGCACCGCGAGTGATGTACTCCCGACGAACTCAAAATCCGGCGACGCCAGGCGGGCGTCCGCGAGGCTAACCGCACCGGGACGCGACGCGCCGCCGATGCGCTCCAACGGCAAGCCGCGCGGCGGCGATTCCATGAGCGATCGCAGACACTCCTCGAGCAGCGGCTTCTGTTCAGCCAGAATTTCCTCCCGCGCCAGGGCGTTAAGGCGGTGCACCGCAATCGACCGACTGAACGCCACACTGGCGAACAGCGGCGAGGCATCCGCTTCCCCCGCAACCTTGTCGGCGCCGAGGGGGCGGTCGAGGAAGAGGCCGTTTCCCAACTCCCGCACTTCCGCCGGATGGGATAGGTCGCTGATACTCTGCCGGAACACTTCAGTCGCGCGCGGGCCCAGGTGCTTCGGGAGCGGATCACCGTCGTACAGGCGGCGCGTGCGCCGATTCGTTTGAAGGATCTGTTCCTCCGGAACGCGCGGATGAGACGCCGGCAGGACGCGATTGTTCTCGCCGGGCGAGGTCGGCGAATCCGGCACCGGATGACCTTCATAGCGGCGGCGCACGACCCAACTCTGGCGAAGCGCCCGTCGTCGCTGGCGCCTACAATTCGGCAGCCGGTAGAAATGTTGCTCGATTTCATCCTCCGTCCACCCTACAGGGAAGACGTCAGTTGCGTCGAACAACTCCGGCCGCTTCTCTGCCCAATCCAGATACTCCTTCAACACCGCATCGAGCAATAAAGCATCGGGGTAGTTGGCGCCACGATGGTGGAAAGTGACGAGGTCGTAGGAGGTAAGATGCCGACAAATCTGCCGCAGCATATAACCGAGGAAGTCGATTACCTCGTAATCGGGTAAGTGATCGATGGCGTTCAGAGCCTGAAGGAATGCGAGCAGTTTTTCCGTCAGGTTCGTCCACGGTGACAGTGAGACGCCGTTGAAAAGTTGTTTCAACAGAAACGACGTTTCCCAAGTGCGTTTAGGGGTCGGCAATCGCAACGCGAGGATAAACTCGCTGGCCGCAATTACCATCCCCTCAGATCCCACCGAGTGAAGGATTGTCTCCAATAGGTGGGCTTGTTCCGTCCAGGTAATTTGTGGGCGCAACATGGCCCGCAACATTTCACGCCACGTCCGCAACGGCCCAGTAGCTTCGGGCGCTTCTTCGCGAAAACAGTAAAACAGCCGTCCAAACGAGAACGCCGGCAGCGGCGCCTCGACGGAGGTCAGCGGCAGGCGGCTGGCGCCGACGACGGCGTGATACAGACCACAGATCATCTCGTCGCGCAGCTCGTCGAGGTCGGCGAATTGATCGAACCGCAGCGTCGCCACCAGTTCGCGTACCCACTTGCGGCGCTCGCGGCTGAGGAAGACGCCGCCGCCGGAGTCGTAGCCCTCCCAGACGTAGCATTCCAGCCCGCGCACGACGTGCAACACTCCAGTCGCCGCGTCCAGCTTCAGCGACAGCACCGGCTCGGCGGACCTGCCCTCCGGCGTCGTCTCGTACACGCTCCAGGCTTCAAAGACGGCCCGCTCGCGCGTGTGCGCCGGGTCGAGCAGTCGGCTGCGGAAGACCTCCCACGAAGTCTCCTCGCGCTCGAGATGCGTCCATTCGAGATGAAGATCGGGCGCGACGAAGAAATGCGGCGGCGCGATCACCTCGGCGGCGAGGCGGCAAACAGCTTCCAGGGTGATCGGGACACCGGCCAGACGGGAATCAACGGGGCGGAAGCGCGGCATTTAACGTCTCCAGGCCATTCAACAAACCGACGCAATAGAACTATGATAACTCGATACGTCAACCCTTTTGTGGAGGTGAGCGATGCCGACGGCGGAACAGCTGATGGCCAAACTGTACGAGCTGCGCAAAGAATATCAGGACG